>NZ_VWWK01000273.1:0-6432 GCF_011753035.1 Burkholderia sp. Ax-1720
GCCGGGCTCGCTCGCATCGGCCATGCGCACCAGCACCCCGCCGAGCGCGCGGCGCGCCTCGCCGCGGATCAGCACGAAGCGCCACGGGCGCAGGTTGCCGTGATCGGGCGCGCGCAGGGCGGCGTCCAGGATCGCATCGAGTTCGGCGTCGCTCGGGCCCGGCTCGGTGAGCGGCCAGCGCGATTGACGCGAGAGCAGGCCCGCCAGGCGATCGGCGGGGGCGGTGGAGGCTGGGGCGTGGCCGGCTTGCGGCGTCGCCGGGGAGAGCAGGGCAGTCATCTCGGACAAATCCGTTCGGTGAATGGACGAATCATCGAACAAATCGAGATTAAATGCAAATAATTCTCATTTGCGATTGGTGGATCGTCATGCTGCGGGGCGGCAAAACATGGTGGGAAAGGCGGCGTGCCGGGCCGCTGCCTGCGCTGCCGAGGCGGGTGCCCGCGGCGGTGCGGCGGGCCACTTGATACTGTTTGACAAATGCCCGGAGCGACACATGCGGCCTGATTACCTTTCTCCGGTTCGCAAATCCTCCGCCGTCGCCTCGCATCGTTTCCGATTCGCCGGGCAATCTGCACCGTCGACGCGGCTCCGCACACGCTTGCCTGCGCTTTCTTCGTGCCGCGATCAATCCCCTCGTGCGCCGATAGGCAATGCAGCAAAACCGGCGCATGATCGATTCCGGCTTCGATGCACAGCGCCGGCGCATGTCGGCCGGCTCGATGCGCGGGAGAGGATGCGTCGCGGGGTGCCTGCCTCGTCTCGGCGCATCGCCGGCGCGCGAGTCGGCCGGGTCGGCACCGGCATGGTGCGTTATGTCATCAAACGGTGCCATATCCACGGAAGAATCAGGCTGGCGGAAGGCACGGGACTTGCAATATCAGGTCCACGCCGGTCCGGCACCCGATGCCGAACACAAGAAGATGGAGAGAATCCTGAATGAAGCCATTCGATGAAATGCTGTTATCCGGCGACGCGGTACGCGCACCTTACGAGCGCCTCAAGCAATGGCTCGACAAGCAGGACCCTGCGAGCCTTGCGCAGAAGGCCCACGACGCCGAGGGCGTGTTCCGGCGCACCGGCATCACCTTCGCCGTCTATGGCGATGCCGAGGCCGCCGAGCGGTTGATTCCGTTCGACATCGTGCCGCGTATCATCTCCGGCCAGGAGTGGACGCGCCTGTCGCAAGGCATCGAGCAGCGCGTGATGGCGCTCAATGCCTTCCTCGACGACATCTACCACCGCCAGGAGATCGTGCGCGCGGGCATCGTGCCCAAGCACCTGATCGCGCACAACGAGGCCTTCCTGCCCGAGATGATCGGCTTCCGGCCGCCCGGGAACGTCTACACCCACATCATCGGCGTCGACATCGTGCGCACCGCCGAGAACCAGTTCTACGTGCTCGAGGACAACGCGCGCACGCCGTCGGGCGTGTCGTACATGCTCGAGAACCGCGAAACCATGATGCAGTTGTTCCCCGAGCTGTTCCAGCGCGTCAAGGTGCGGCCGGTCGAGACCTACCCGCAGCTGCTGCGCCAGTCGCTGGCCGCGGTCTGCCCGCCGGGCGGCAATGCCGACAACCCGACCGTGGCGGTGCTCACGCCGGGCATCCACAACTCGGCCTACTACGAGCACGCGTTCCTGGCCGACCAGATGGGCGTGCACCTGGTGGAGGGCAGCGACCTGCAGGTGATCGACGGCCGGGTGGCGATGCGCACCACCGAAGGCTTCCGGCCGATCGACGTGCTCTACCGGCGGCTGGACGACGCCTTCCTCGATCCGCTCACGTTCCGCCCCGATTCGGTGCTCGGCGTGGCCGGCATCATGGACGTCTACCGCGCCGGCAACATCACGATCGCCAACGCGCCCGGCACCGGCATCGCCGACGACAAGGCGATCTATTCCTACATGCCCGAGATCGTCGAGTTCTACACCGGCCGCAAGGCGCTGCTGGAGAACGTGCCGACCTGGCGCTGCGGCGAGGCCGACAGCCTGCAGTACGTGCTCGAGCACCTGGAGGAACTGGTCGTCAAGGAAGTGCACGGCTCGGGCGGCTACGGGATGCTGGTCGGCCCCGCCTCGACGCGCGCCGAACGCGAGGCCTTCTCCGCCAAGCTGCGCGCGCGGCCCTCGAACTACATCGCCCAACCCACGCTCGCGCTGTCGACCACGCCGATCCTGACCGAGGCGGGCCTCGCGCCGCGCCACGTCGACCTGCGCCCCTTCGTGCTGGTCTCGGACCGGATCCGCATCACGCCGGGCGGCCTGACGCGCGTGGCGCTCAAGGAAGGTTCGCTGGTGGTCAATTCGAGCCAGGGCGGCGGAACCAAGGACACCTGGGTGCTGGCCGACTGAGGCCCGCGCTACCGGCACGCGCCGCGCCTCGCGCCGCGCGACAGAGAAACAAGGATCGGAGAACAGGACATGCTTCTTGGACGCACTGCAAGCGGTCTTTACTGGATGTATCGCTATATCGAGCGCGCGGAGAACACCGCGCGCATCGTCGACGCGGGCCTGCGCATGGCGCTCACGCGCACCGCGGACGCGCCGGCGGAATGGTCCTCGGTGCTGGTCAGCTCGGGCGCCGACGAGGGCTTCCGCCAGAAGTACGAGGAATACACGGTCGACAACGTCGCCGACTACCTGCTGCGCGACCGCGACAACCCCTCCAGCGTGCTGTCCTGCATCGAGTACGCGCGCTCGAACGCGCGCATGGTGCGCATCGCGCTGACGCGCGAGCTGTGGGAGACCGTCAACGACGCCTGGCAATCGGTGAAGCGGGTGCTGGCGCAGCCGGTCAGCTCCAGCCAGCTGCCGGCCATCCTCGACCACATCAAGCGCGAGACCGCGCTGATGCTGGGCAGCTTCTACGGCACCATGCTGCGCAACGAGATCTTCGATTTCGCCGAGCTGGGCGCCTTCATCGAGCGCGCCGACAACACCGCGCGGATCCTCGACGTGAAGTACCACCTGCTGCTGCCCTCGGTCTCGCACGTCGGCACCATGATCGACAACTACCAATGGGAGTCGATCCTGCGCTCGGTGGCCGCGCACCGCTCGTATCGCTGGGTCTACGACGTGCAGTACAAGCCGATCAACATCGCCGACTACCTGATCCTCAACGGGCGCATGCCGCGCTCGCTGCGCTATTGCTACGGCCGCGTGATGTCGAGCCTGAACCGGCTCGGGAAAGATTACGGCGTCACGCACGAATGTCACGAAACCGCCGCCAGAATCCTGCAGATGCTGTCCGACAATTCGGTCGAACGGCTCTTCAAGAGCGGGCTGCACGAATTCCTGACCGATTTCATCGGGCGCAACAACAGCCTCGGCGCGGAAATCGCCCAGGCTTACAACTTCGACTGAGAGATCCGCCATGCGACTCGCCATCCGACATATTTCGCGCTTCCAGTTCGACGAGCACGCGAGCCATGCCCTGCAGCGCCTGCGCCTGCGCCCGCCCAGCGGGCCCGGCCAGACCGTGCGCGCCTGGCAGGTGACGATCGACGGCGTCGAGCCCACCGTCAGCTACGCCGACGGCCTGGGCAATCGCATCGACCTGGTGCGCCACGACCGCGGCGACAAGGCCGAGGTGGTGGTGGTGGCCGCCGGCGTGGTCGAGACCCAGGACCGGGCCGGCATCGTCGGCAGCGCCGACGATTACGCCGCGCCGTGGATCTTCGAGCGCGCCACCGAGCAGACCCAGGCCGGCGAGCGCGTGCGCGAGCTGGCCGAGGCGCTGCCGCTCGAGCACCGCAGCCTCGACGCGCTGCACTGGCTGATGACCGAGGTGCATGCGCGGATCCGCTACGCGCCCGAGCTGGCCGATTCGGATGCCGATGCGGAGGCCGCGCTGGAAGCGGGCCAGGGCACCAGCCGCGACCACGCGCAGGCCTTCATCGCCGCGGCGCGCTCGCTGAAGATCCCGGCGCGCTACGTGAGCGGCTACCTGCTGACCGACGGCGCGCTGCAGCGCATCGCCGAAACCATGCAGGCCTCGGGCGGCGCGCAGCAGTCGCAGCGCATGCAGATGGATGCCGACGGCACGCTCCACGCGGCGCAGGGCGCGGCCGAGGCCGAGCCGGTCGCGCGCCTGCAGCAGGCTGCGGTGGCCACCCTCCCGCAATCGGGCCACGCCTGGGCCGAGGCCTATGTGGAAGGGCTCGGCTGGGTCGGCTTCGATCCGTTCATGAACCGCTGCCCCGACGAGCGCTACGTGCGCGTCGCCACCGGCCTGGACTGCCGCGATGCGCGGGCCGTGACGGGGATCGGCGCGCGCGCGGTGGGCGTCGAGATCAGCGTGATCCAGTCGCCCGAGCTGGTCTGAGCGCGGCGAGTTGGCGCGGCCTGGCGCGGCTGCCGGAACCGGCGTGGCGGCCTTGCGCGCGGCCGGTGCCGGCCGCCGTCGCCTCGATCGCCGGCCGTGCCGTCGCGAGCTTGGCAGCCGCGCGCTTCGTCCTCGGGCGGGGCGCGCCGCTTGGTTGCCGGATCCTCGGCCCCGGACCGCGGCACCTGACCGAACCACCGCGCGCAACACCGCGAACCACCCTCGAAGCAGCACCGAAACCCTGAACCGCAGCGCCTGTCGTCCCGACCTGACCCGAACCGACCGACCCTGACATGTCCATCCACGTCGCGCTTCACCACACCACCCGCTACCGCTACGACCGGCTGGTCGGGCTCGGCCCGCAGATCGTGCGGCTGCGTCCGGCCCCGCATTGCCGCACGCCGATCCTGTCGTACTCGATGAAGGTCGAGCCCGCGCAGCATTTCGTGAACTGGCAGCAGGACCCGTTCGCGAACTACCTTGGGCGCCTCGTGTTTCCCGAGCGCACGCGCGGCTTCGAGATCACCATCGACCTGGTGGCCGAGATGTCGGTCTACAACCCGTTCGACTTCTTCCTGGAGGAAGCGGCGGAGACCTTTCCGTTCAGCTACGACGCCGCGCTGCGCGACGAGCTCGCGCCCTACCTGGTCTGCGACGCGGCCACCGGGGCCTCGCCGCTGTTCCGCGACTACCTGGCCGGCATCGATCGCGCGCCGCAGGGCACCATCGACTTCCTGGTCGCGCTGAACCAGCAACTGCAGAAGGACATCCGCTACCTGGTGCGCCTGGAGCCTGGCGTGCAGACGCCCGAGCAGACGCTGAAGCTGGCCTCGGGCTCGTGCCGCGACACCGGCTGGCTGCTGGTGCAGCTGTGCCGCCACCTGGGCCTGGCCGCGCGTTTCGTATCGGGCTACCTGATCCAGTTGACGCCCGACGTGAAATCGCTCGACGGCCCCAGCGGCACCGAGGTCGACTTCACCGACCTGCATGCCTGGTGCGAGGTCTACCTGCCCGGCGCCGGCTGGATCGGCTTCGACCCGACCTCGGGCCTGCTGGCCGGCGAAGGCCACATCCCGCTCGCCTGCACGCCGCAGCCGACCAGCGCCGCGCCGGTAGAGGGGCTGATCGACGAATGCGAGGTGGAGTTCGAGCACGAGATGGTCGTCACGCGCATCTACGAATCGCCGCGCGTGACCAAGCCCTATACCGAATCGCAATGGGGCGACGTGCTGGAGCTGGGCGCGGCGGTCGACGCGCAACTGGCGGCCGGCGACGTGCGGCTGACCCAGGGCGGCGAGCCCACCTTCGTCTCGATCGACGATCGCGACGGCGCCGAATGGAATACCGACGCGCTCGGGCCCACCAAGCGCGGCTACGCCACCTCGCTGATCCAGAAGCTGCGCGCCGAATACGGCGAGGGCGGCTTCCTGCATTTCGGCCAGGGCAAGTGGTACCCGGGCGAGCAGCTGCCGCGCTGGGCGCTGTCGGTGTTCTGGCGCAAGGACGGCGAGCCGGTCTGGCAGGACCCGGCGCTGTTCGCCGACGAGCGCGAGCCGTCCTCCTACGGCACCGAGGACGCGCAGCGCTTCCTGCGCGCGCTGGCCGAGCGGCTCGGCCTGAGCGACGAGCATATGCGTCCCGGTTTCGAGGACGTCTGGTACTACCTCTGGCGCGAGCGCCGGCTGCCGGTCAACGTCGATCCGTTCGATTCGCGCCTGGACGACGAGCTGGAGCGCGCGCGGCTGCGCAAGGTGTTCGACCAGAAGCTCGACACCGTGATCGGCTACGTGCTGCCGCTCAAGCCGCTGCCGCAATCGCCCGGGCTGGCCGGCCCGCGCTGGGAAACCGGTCCGTGGTTCTTCCGCGACGAGCGCATGTACCTGATCCCCGGCGATTCGCCGATGGGTTATCGCCTGCCGCTCGATTCGCTGCCCTGGGTCAGCGCCACCGACTTCCCCTACCTGATCGACCAGGATCCGTTCGCGCCGGCCGTGCCGCTGCCGACCGCCGAGGCGCTGCGCGCGCGTTACCTGGGCGCCGTCGACGCGCCGCGCTACCTGGCCGGGCAGGGCGGCTACGGCGCGCAGCGCATGGCCGCCGCGCCG
>NZ_VWWK01000274.1:0-6364 GCF_011753035.1 Burkholderia sp. Ax-1720
CCTGCGCGCGCCGCTGGCGCTCGACGTGCGCGCCGAGCCCTGGCCGGTGGACGCCGTCGACGCGGTGGTCTGCATCAACATGATCCACATCGCGCCCTGGGCGGCGGCCGTCGCGCTGGTGAACGGCGCCGCGCGGCGGCTGCCCGCCGGCGGCGTGCTGCTGCTGTACGGCCCGTATCGCCGCGCGGGCGCGCATACCGCGCCCTCCAACGCCGAGTTCGACGCGCAACTGCGCGCGCGCGATGCCGAATGGGGCGTGCGCGACCTGGAGGCGGTGGTCGCGCTGGCCGAGGCGGCCGGCCTCGAACTCGAGCGCGTGGTGGCGATGCCGGCCAACAACCTGAGCGTGGTGCTGCGCCGCCGCGCCTGATCGGCGCGTCGCGCGCGAGGCAGCGGCCTCGCCTGGTTTTCCCGTATCCTTGCGGCTATGCGCGCGGCTCGGTCGGGCCGCGCCGTGTTTTTTTCGGAGAATGAACAATGGGCAAACAAGCAATCGGCGTGGTCGGGATGGCCGTGATGGGCCGCAATCTGGCGTTGAACATCGAGAGCCGCGGTCACGCCGTGTCCGTGTACAACCGCAGCCGCGACAAGACCGACGAGCTGATCGCCGAATTCCCCGACCGCAAGCTGGTGCCGACCTACACGCTGGAGGAGTTCGTCGCGTCGCTCGAAACGCCGCGCCGCATCCTGCTGATGGTCAAGGCGGGCGAAGCCACGGAC
This sequence comes from Burkholderia sp. Ax-1720, assembly GCF_011753035.1. Classification (NCBI taxonomy): domain Bacteria; kingdom Pseudomonadati; phylum Pseudomonadota; class Betaproteobacteria; order Burkholderiales; family Burkholderiaceae; genus Burkholderia; species Burkholderia sp. Ax-1720. The sequence continues at coordinate 721 of NZ_VWWK01000274.1, forward strand.
GCGACGATCGCCGCGCTCAAGCCGCTGCTCGGCAAGGGCGACGTGCTGATCGACGGCGGCAACACGCATTTCACGGACACCATCCGCCGCAACCAGGAACTCGCGCAATCGGGCCTGCACTTCATCGGCACGGGCGTGTCGGGCGGCGAGGAGGGCGCGCTGCACGGCCCCTCGATCATGCCGGGCGGCCAGCGCGACGCCTACGACCTGGTCGAGCCGATCCTCAAGCAGATCGCCGCCAAGGCGCCGGGCGACGGCGAGCCCTGCGTGGCCTACATGGGCCCGGACGGCGCAGGCCACTACGTGAAGATGGTCCACAACGGCATCGAGTACGGCGACATGCAGCTGATCGCCGAAAGCTACGCGGTGCTCAAGCAGGTGGCGGGGCTGTCGAACGAGGAACTCGGCAAGGTCTACACCGAATGGAACCAGGGCGAGCTCGACAGCTACCTGATCGAGATCACCTCGAAGATCTTCGACAAGAAGGACGAGGAAACCGGCCAGCACCTGGTGGACGTGATCCTCGACCGCGCCGCGCAGAAGGGCACCGGCAAGTGGACCAGCCAGAACGCGCTGGACCTGGGCGTGCCGCTGCCGCTGATCACCGAATCGGTGTTCGCGCGCGTGCTGTCCTCGCTGAAGACGCAGCGCGTGGCCGCCAGCAAGGTGCTGAAGGGGCCCTCGCCGGCCAAGCCGGAAGGCGATCGTGCCGCCTTCGTCGAGGCGGTGCGCCGCGCGCTCTACCTGAGCAAGGTGATCTCCTACGCGCAGGGTTTCGCGCAGCTCGACACGGCCTCGAAGGAATACGGCTGGAAGCTCAATCTGGGCGAAATCGCGCGTATCTTCCGCGCCGGCTGCATCATCCGCGCGCGTTTCCTGCAGAAGATCACGGATGCCTACACGGCCAACCCGGAACTCGCGAACCTGCTGCTCGACCCGTACTTCCAGGAGATCTCGACCAACTACCAGCAGGCGCTGCGCGACGTGGTGGTGGCCGCGGTGCAGGCCGGCGTGCCGGTGCCGGCCTTCTCCTCGGCGGTCGCCTACTTCGACAGCTACCGCTCGGAACGCCTGCCGGCGAACCTTGTGCAGGCGCAGCGAGACTTCTTCGGCGCCCACACCTTCGAGCGCACGGACAAGCCGGGCAGCTTCCACGCGAACTGGGCCTGAGGAGGGTGCGAACGGTAATTGTTGCGATTAACCACGCTATCTATCGGGTTGATAGCGTCGGAACCCGCTGATTATTATCGTTCGCGGAACAGTGTTTTCGTCGTTTCATGGTTTTCCCTAGGTGCCGAGAAGACTAGACTTCACATCACTCGCTGCTCACATGGTGTGTGCGGTGAAGCAAAAAAAGTCTCGGAGGTGAAAATCATGAAATCGCTGATCGCTACTGTTGCTGCCGCTGCCGTTCTCGCTGTCCCGGCTCTCTCGTTTGCTCAACCGACCAACGGCCCGCTGACCCGTGCCGAAGTGAAGGCCGAACTGGCCCAGCTGCAAAAGGCCGGTTACAACCCGAGCGCTGACCGCAACGACTACCCGAACGGTATCCAGGCTGCTGAATCCCGCATCAACCCGCAACAAAACTTCGCCAACGCCGATACCAGCGGCTACGGCGCGCAACCGGCCGCGGCCGCCGAATCGGGCACGCCGTCGAAGGTTCGCCGCATCGCCGACGGCGCCCCGGTCTACAAGGGTCGCTGATCGACGCGGGCGGCGCGCCAGGATGGCCGCGCCGCCCGTGGCAGGTAGTTGAAGTTGCAGTGGAAGTCGAGCTGTACCGCAGTCCGGATCGGCCCGTGGTGTTCCACCAGGAACCCACGGGCCGATTTTTTTTGCATGGCGAAATCCCCGGCGCGCTCGATCCGGATCCCGCGCCCGGGCGTTCCCGAAGCGCCGAATCGGGGCGCGAAGGTTCCGAAATTCGCGCCGAGCAGGTACTATCCGACGGGCACGCAGCGGCCGGGCCGGGCCGCGCGGCGAGATTCGCGGCCATCTCGCCGCGATGCCGGAACCCGACATGAAGCTCATCCGCAGCAAGACCTTTACCGCGTCGCGTGCCTGGGGCGCCCTCGATATCGCCAATATGCGCGGTATCACCACGCGCCTGCACTGGACCGACCAGCCTTACATCTGGCATGTGAACGACGGCGAGGAAGTGTTCGTCGTCCTCGACGGACAAGTCGACATGCACTATCGCGATGCCGCCGGCGAGCATATTGCCCTGCTCGAGACCGGCGACATCTTTCACGCCACGGTGGGGACGGAACACGTCGCCCATCCACGCGGGGAGGCTCGTATTCTCGTCGTGGAAACCGAAGGCAGCGTCTGAAGGTCCCACTCCTGTCGGGACCGGCCCGACCCGGGCCACGCGGCGCGCGCCGCGCATCCCCGCGATGCACGGCCGCCCGCAGCGAAGCGAAACTAGGGAGGCAGCTTGAGAAGAACGATCTTCACTGAAACCACCACGTATCGTCGCGCCGTCTCGCGCGCGACCCTGTTCGCCGTCGGCGCCGCGCTGGTCGGCGGCTGCACGATGACGCCGTGGACGGACTCGTGGCAGCCGACGAGCACGCCGCAACCCAGCCGCCAGAACCAGGGCGGCGTGCTGGCCGGCTACTACCGCGTCAACCCCGGCGATACGCTGCCGTCCATCGCGGCCGGCTTCGGCCAGCGCAGCCAGGACGTCGCGAGCTGGAACCACATCGCGCCGACCGACATGCTCACGCCCGGCCAGGTGCTGCGCGTCGCGCCGCCGCCGGGCAATACCGCGATCACCTCGCCGGTGCCGTCCTCGGGCCAGCCGTCCTCGTCCGCGCTGCCCGGCGCCACGGCGGCCGAGCCGCCGGCGCTGGCCTGGCCGGCGCAGGGCACCGTCACCTCGCGCTTCATCCCCGGCAAGACGCGCGGCATCACGATCACCTCGACCGGCGACAAGACCGTGCGGGCCGCGGCCGCGGGCCGGGTGGTGTATGCCGGCACCGGCGTCGCGAAATATGGCCCGCTGGTGATCCTCAAGCACGAGAGCGGCCTGATCACCGCCTACGGCCACAACGGCAAGCTGCTGGTCAACGACGGCGACGCCGTCGCGGCGGGCCAGGCGATCGCCGAGATGGCCACCGATCCGGATGGCCGTTCCTCGTTCGACTTCGAGGTCCGGCAGGACGGCAAGCCGGTCGACCCGATCGGTTTCCTGCCGCGCAACGGCGGCTGATTACCGGTTGATCCCAGGTCGATCCCCGGCCGATCAGCGGCTGATTGCCGATCGCCGATGCGGCGCGCGCTCCCGACGGGGCGCGCGCCGTTGTTTTTTCCTCTGCGGTGGTTCGTGCGGCACGCGCATCGCGTGGCTGCCGGCTGCGCCGATCCCTCATCGCTCCGCCCCGCTGCGGACCCTGCGGCTCCCTCGCGACGCCTGACCAATCGCCGCATCCATGCGGGCCGAAGCTGCCGCGAGCCACTTCGCCCCGGTACAATCGCCGCGATAGCCGCCGGCCGCCACCAGCCAGGCGCCGCCCCCGATACGATCCGCCCGCCGGAGCCCCGATGAAGAACATCCTCGCGACCCAGCCGCGCTACAACCGTCCCGCGATCGCCTTTCACTGGCTGATCGTGCTGCTGGTGGCGCTGGGCTACCTCGCGATCGAGATTCGCGGTCCGAAGGGCACCGACAGCCGCCTGTTCTGGACCAACGTGCATTTCTGCGCGGGCACCCTGGTGTTGTCGCTCTCGATCCTGCGCGTGCTCTGGCGCTTCGCCTCGCGCCGGGCCGATCCGCTGCCGCAGCCGCCGGTGCTCGCGTTCCTCGCCAAGCTCTCCCATCTCGCGCTCTACCTGTTCACGCTGGCCCAGCCGCTGCTCGGCATCGCCTTCGTCAACATGGGCGGCCATCCCGTGACGATCGCGCCGCTCGGTATCTCATTCACGCTGTTCGACGCGAACCCGGTCTTGCGCGGGCCGCTCAAGGAAGCCCACGAACTGATCGGCAACAGCTTCTATTTCGTGATCGGGCTGCACGCGCTGGCCGCGCTCTGGCATCACTTCGTGAAGCGCGATGCCACATTGCGGCGCATCCTGCCGTAACAAAACGAACCCGCGCGCTGGTTGCGCCTGCAACATACGCGCCGTTTTCCGCGCTTTCTCCCTCGTGCGTTCCTGGCCGGCATGATTGCCGGTCGGCTTGTCGCGTCTGTTCCATGCGCACATCGCGCGATGCTTCGCAGTCCGTGATATCTCCATGTGGCGACGCAGCATCGCCACGCGATTCGTTCGGCCGCCGTTCCCGATCGCTCGCGTCAATCGATTAGAGATGCGCATCCAAACATCCGTGTGAGTCCGGACAGGACTGCCACCGCCGTGTTTCACTCCGCACTTGCCGCGCCCGGCTTCGCGCGTAGCCGCGATCGAGCGCTGCATTCACATCGACGGATCCAATAACGAGGGAGATAAGCATGCGCAGATCGATGCGTTCGAGGCTGGCGGCGAGGGCGGTGGCATGGGCGCTGGCGGCGATGCCGCTGGCCGGGGTGGCGGGCCTGGCGATGACGGCGGCGCCCGCGGCGATGGCGGCCGATACCTATGCGGCGACGCGCTATCCGGTGATCCTGGTGCACGGCCTTGCCGGTACCGACAAGTTCGCGAATGTGCTCGACTACTGGTACGGCATCCAGAGCGACCTGCAATCGCATGGCGCGAAGGTCTACGTGGCCAACCTGTCCGGCTTCCAGAGCGACGACGGCCCGAACGGCCGCGGCGAGCAGTTGCTGGCCTACGTCAAGCAGGTGCTGGCAGCCACCGGCGCGACCAAGGTCAACCTGATCGGCCACAGCCAGGGCGGGCTGACCTCGCGCTACGTGGCGGCGGTCGCGCCGCAACTGGTGGCTTCGGTGACCACCATCGGCACGCCGCATCGCGGCTCCGAGTTCGCCGATTTCGTGCAGGGCGTGCTGGCGACCGATCCCACCGGCCTGTCGTCGACGGTGATCGCCGCCTTCGTCAACGTGTTCGGCACGCTGATCAACAGCTCGCTGAACACCAACCAGGACGCGCTGGCCGCGCTCAAGACGCTGACCACCGCACAGACGGCCGCCTACAACAAGAACTTCCCGAGCGCCGGGCTCGGCGCGCCGGGCACCTGCCAGACGGGAGCGGCGACCGAAACCGTCGCCGGCAACCAGCACCTGCTCTATTCCTGGGGCGGCACGGCGATCCAGCCGGGCGCGACCGTGCTCGGCGTGACGGGCGCGAGCGATACCAGCACCAGCACCTTCGACTCGGCCAACGTCACCGATATCTCGACGCTGGCTCTGCTCGGCACCGGCGCGGTGATGATCAATCGCGGCTCGGGCCAGAACGACGGGCTGGTGTCGCGCTGCAGCTCGCTGTTCGGCCAGGTGATCAGCACCAGCTACCACTGGAACCACCTCGACGAGATCAACCAGTTGCTCGGCGTGCGCGGCGCGAATGCCGAGGATCCGGTCGCGGTGATCCGCACGCACGTGAACCGCCTCAAGCAGCAGGGCATCTGATGGCGCGATCCGATCGTCCGGTGCGCGCCGCGCGGGCCGGGCGCGTCGCGCTGTTCGCGGCGAGCGGCTTCGTCGCGGCCGGCGCGATCGCCTGGTGGCTGCTGCCGCCGGGCGGC
>NZ_VWWK01000275.1:0-6322 GCF_011753035.1 Burkholderia sp. Ax-1720
CCTTTAGCCTGATGACCATAGCGAGTCGGTACCACCCCTTCCCATCCCGAACAGGACCGTGAAACGACTCCACGCCGATGATAGTGCGGATTGCCCGTGTGAAAGTAGGTAATCGTCAGGCTTCCCTCATGACAACCCCCGTTGCCCTAGGCAGCGGGGGTTTTGTCTTTCCAGCCGCCAGAAAACTAATCCAATTCAAATCCCTTATCCCCGTCTGGATTAGTCGCGCGCGATGGTATGCTACGCGTCCCCGATGCGGAACGAATTGCATCCGCCATCCGGTCAAATTCAATTGCCCCGTCTGATTCGCGATTTATTCGCCGATTAATCGCAGCCATCAAGCGGGATAATCAGCAAGGAACCATGACTGCAACTTCCAGCGATAAGACAACCCAGCCGATTTCCATCGTGAGGATCGAATCCGCGATCAATGCATGGCGTGAAATTCATCTGCCCGCCGAGATCGACGAGGACTACGCGCTCGACAGCGCGAGCAGTTGTCTCGCTGAGGTATATGGTTCGATGATTTTCCACGGCGAATCGAGCGTCGAACTCGAGCTGCTGACGCAGGACCAGCGCGACGCGCTGCTGGCGACCGAGGTCTGAGCGTCGCCGCGCGCGGCACCTTCGTCGCGCGTTTCCCGAATTCTTGAATGAATGCAGTCCCGATGGACCCGCGTCGTCGATAAAACCCGCATCGACACGCGGGCGAAAGCTCGCGTGCGTATCATTCGGGAGTACCATCGCCGCTCGGCACGCCTCGCCGGCTCCCACCATCTTCCGCTCGATCAAGCGCATGACCGACTCCAACGTGGATCGTCGCCCGACGACAGGTTTCCTCCCGTACCTCGTGGCCGCCACGTTCTTCATGGAGTATCTCGACACGACCGTCATCGCCACCGCCTTGCCGCAGATGGCCAGGTCGTTCGGCGTCGGCCCGAATGCGCTCAGTCTCGGCATGACCGCCTACATGCTGGCGCTCGCCGTGTTCATTCCGATCAGCGGCTGGATCGCCGATCGTTTCGGCTCGCGCACCGTGTTCGGCTCCGCCATCGCCGTGTTCACCATTGCATCCGTGCTGTGCGGCATGTCCGACGGCGTCGGCACCTTCACGGCCGCGCGTCTGCTGCAGGGCATCGGAGGCGCGATGATGGTGCCGGTCGGCCGCATGATCGTGGTACGCAGCACCGACAAGGCCCAGCTGATGCGCGCCATCGCGACCATCACCTGGCCGGGCATCGTCGCTCCCGTGGTCGGGCCGCCCGTCGGCGGCTTCATCACCACCTACGCATCCTGGCGCTGGATCTTCCTGCTCAACGTGCCGCTCGGCATCGCCGCGCTCGTTTGCGTGCTGCTGCTGGTGAGGAATGAACGCGCCGAGGAGGCACGTCCGCTCGACTGGCTCGGCTTCATCCTGTCGGGCGCGACACTGACCTGCGTGCTGTGCGGCACCGAAGCGCTCGGCCAGCAGGATGCGCACTTCATGGAAGCGCTGGGCCTGATCGTGGCCGCCGCCGTGTTCGCTGCGCTCGCCTGGTGGCACGCGCAGCGCACGCCGCATCCCTTGCTCGATTTCGGCACGCTGAAGGTGCCGACCTTTTCCGTGACCGTCTTCACCGGCTCGATCACGCGGATCGCGATCAACGCGGTGCCCTACCTGCAGCCGCTGCTGTTCCAGGTCGGCTTCGGCATGTCGCCATTCCAGTCCGGCCTGCTGCTGCTGGCCAGCGCGACCGGCAATCTAGGCATGAAGGCGCTGACCTCGTGGATTCTCGACCGCTTCGGCTTCCGCCGCGTCGCGCTGGTCGACGTCACGATCGCCGGCTTCGCGACCATCGCCTGCGGCTGGCTCACGGCCTCCACGCCGCTGGTGATCACGTTGTTCGTGGTGTTCGTCTATGGCCTGTCACGCTCGATGCAGTTCTCGACGCTGGCCACCCTGGCCTTCGCCGACGTTCCGCCGAAGCAGACCAGCGCCGCCAGCACGCTGTCGAGCGCCGCGCAGCAGATGACGATCGGCATGGGCATCGCTTTCGGCGCGATGTCGTTGCGCCTCGCCTCGCTGATGCGCGGCGACGAAACCGGCACGCATTACGTGATGGCCGATTTCCGCTGGGCCTTCCTGGCCGCCGGCGTGCTCGCGCTGCTGACGCTGCCCGGTTACGCGCGTCTCGCCGCCAATGCCGGCGATCGCCTGCGCGCGAGCATGTCGAAGAGCTGAACCCGGCTCACTCGGCGTCGTGGAAGATCAGGCCCAGCGTATGCCGATGTCCGCTGCGCAGCCGGCTCACGCCATGCCGCAGATTCACGCGATAGACGCCGCGCACGCCTTGTTGCGGCCGTCCATGCACGGCGAAGATCGCCGCATCGCCGCGCGCGAGCGGCACCACCTCCACGCGTGACTGCATGCGCGGTCGCTGCTCGGTCAGCACGAATTCCCCGCCGGTGAAATCCTCGCCCGGCTGGGACAGCAGGACGGCGACCTGCAGCGGAAACACGTGCTCGCCATACAGGTCCTGGTGCAGGCAGTTGTAGTCGCCATCCCCGTAGCGCAGGATCAACGGCGTGGGCCTCGACTGGCCGGCCGCATGACAGCGCGCGAGAAAGGCCTCGTGCTCGGCCGGGAAGCGCGACTCGATGCCGAGCGCGCGATGCCAGTCGTTGGCGATCGGCGCGAGCGGCGCATACATCTCGCGTCGCAAGCGAGCCAGCCCGTCCGGCAGCGGATAGGCGAAGTAGCGATACTCGCCGCGACCGAAGCCATGACGAGCCATCACCACCCGGCTTCGATAACGCGCCTCGTCGTCATAAGCGGCGATCAGCGCATCGCAGGCGCGTCGATCCAGCAGGCCTTTCACGACCGCCACGCCATGCGCGTTCAGCGCGTCGCGAATCGCGGCCCAATCGAGCGAGGCCGGCGCGAGTGCGCCGGCCAGCACCGGATCCGGATCGACCCAATCGAGCGGGGAGGGAAACGACGCCGCGCGGCGTCGCTCGGGGCAGGCAGTCATGATGGCGCTCCGCATCCATACGTCAGGGCGACCATCCTATCGACCGGCGGGGCGCGACGCGCCCCGATTCTTGCGCTGTATTTCCGCGCCGTCATGCACGGCGCCCGGCGTGCCGGATCAGAACAGCGAGTGGAACACCCAATACAGCAGGCCCGCCAGCGCGATCGAGGCCGGCAGCGTCAGCACCCAGGCCAGGATCAGGCTGCGCACGGTCGACCATTGCAGGCCCGAGCCGTTCGCCGCCATGGTGCCCGCCACGCCCGAGGACAGCACGTGGGTGGTCGACACCGGCAGCCCGTACATGTCGGCGGCGCCGATCGTGATCATCGCGACCGCCTCGGCCGAGGCGCCCTGGCCATAGGTCAGGTGCTGCTTGCCGATCTTCTCGCCGACCGTCACCACGATGCGCTTCCAGCCCACCATGGTGCCCAGGCCGAGCGCCAGCGCGACGGCCACCTTGACCCAGGTCGGGATGAACTTGGTGGCGTGATCGAGCTGCTGGCGATAGTTGTCGATCGCGGCGTGGTCGTCGGCGGAGAAGGCCGGCTGCTTGGCCTTCTCCATCAGGCGGATCGCTTCCGACACCAGGTACATGGTGTTGCGCAGGTTGTCGACATCGCCTTGCGGCACGCTCGCGATCGAGCCCGTCGAGCCGACCGCGGCCGCCAGCGAGTTCGACAGTTGCTGCACGGCCGGCAGCGTTTCCGGCTTCAGCTCGCGCGTCTGCACGTAGGTCTCGACCGCCTGGCGCGAGTTGGCCGGCGCCGCGATGCCGTTGGTGTACTTGCCGAAGGAGGCCGCGGCCTGGTGCGCGACGGCGATGAAGGTTTGCGACTCGGCCGGCGTGACGGCCTTGTTCAGCGCATAGGCGGTCGGCACGGTGCCGATCAGGATCAGCATGATCAGGCCCATGCCCTTCTGGCCGTCGTTCGAGCCGTGCGCGAAGGACACGCCGGTGCAGGTCAGGATCAGCAGGCAGCGGATCCAGAACGGCGGCGCCTGGTCCTTGGGCGGCTCCTTGTAGAGCGCCGGCACCTTCAGCACGGCCTTGAGGATCAGCAGCAGCAGGCCGGCGAACAGGAAGCCGACGATCGGCGAGACCAGCAGCGACTTGCCGACGCCGAGCGCCTGGCTCCAGTCCACGCCGCTGGTGCCCGAGGCGCCGTGCATCAGCTGGTTCATCAGGCCCACGCCGATGATCGAGCCGATCAGCGTGTGCGAGCTCGAGGAGGGCAGGCCGAAGTACCAGGTGGCGAGGTTCCAGACGATGGCCGCGATCAGCAGCGCGAACACCATCGCGAAGCCGGCGCCGCTGCCGACCTGCAGGATCAGCTCGACCGGCAGCAGTTGCAGGATGCCGAACGCGACCGCGCCGCTGGAGAGCAGCACCCCGGCGAAATTCCACAGCCCCGACCAGACCACGGCGACGTTCGGGGTCAGCGAATGCGTGTAGATCACGGTGGCGACCGCGTTGGCCGTGTCGTGGAAGCCGTTGACGAACTCGAAACCGAGCGCGATCAGCAGCGCCGTGCCGAGCAGCAGGTAGGGGAAGATCGAATGTTCGCCGACCGGGGCGAGGTCGGCGAGCAGGTGGCTGAGCACGTAGGCGCCACCGGCGACCAGCACGACGAAGAAGATCACCAGACCGAGATGCCGCGAGCGGCCGAGGTCGACTGAGGACGACGCAGGTTGATTCATGGCGGGCAGGGGGAGGTGGGTTGCGGGGATCGCCCGATCCTAGCGCCGCGACTTAGGCAGTTTGATGACATTGCAGGAAGCCGCCCGATGTCTTTCGTTCTGCTTTCGATCGCGGGCGATGATCGCGCCGCGCACACCGCTTGCTGCCGTGCCCCCTTGGCCGCCTCGGGCGGCTTCGGCTTCAGCGCGCCGGCCGCGCCGCCGGCGCTCCCGCGAAGCGCCGCGCGCCGGCCACGCAGGCCACCACCACCGCCGTCACCACCAGCATCGAGGCCGGCACCGCCTCGTGCAGCAGCCAGGCGGCCAGCAGGAAGCCGAAGAAGGGCTGCAGCAGCTGCAACTGGCCGACGCCGGCGATGCCGCCGAGCGCCAGCCCGCGATACCAGAACACGAAGCCGATCAGCATGCTGAACAGGGACACATAGGCCAGCCCCCACCAGGCCGGCGCCTCGATCGCGGCGAACGAGGCCGGGCGCATCGCGATCGCGACCGGCAGCATCAGCGGCAGCGACAGCACCAGCGCCCAGGAGATCACCTGCCAGCCGCCCAGCTTGCGCGACAGGCGCGCGCCTTCCGCGTAGCCGAGCCCGCAGACCAGGATCGCCGCCACCATCAGCAGGTCGCCCAGCGGCGAGGCGCCGATGCCGTCGCGCAGCGCGAACGCGACCACCGCCGCGCTGCCGATCGACGAAAACACCCAGAAGGCCGCGCGCGGACGCTCGCCGCCGCGCAGCACGCCGAAGATCGCGGTCGCCAGCGGCAGCAGCCCGACGAACACGATCGCGTGCGCCGAGGTGATGTGCTGCAGCGCCAGCGCGGTCAGCAGCGGAAAGCCGACCACCACGCCGAACGCGACGATCGCCAGCGGCAGCAGGTCGACGCGCGCCGGCCGCGATTCGCGGAAGGCGAGCAGCAGGGCGATCGCCAGCAGCCCGGCGATCGCCGCGCGCGCCACCGTCAGGAACAGCGGGTCGAAGCCGTGCACGGCGATCCGCGTGGCCGGCAGCGAGCCGCTGAAGATCAGGACACCGAGGAAACCGTTCAGCCAGCCTTGGGTGGAGTTCTGCATGGCGCATCCGTCGAATGAATGGAAGGAGGAGCGTTCCAGCATCCCATGCCGGGGCGCCCAGGTTAAGCTACGGATCAGCACAATCCAGGGAAACTGTACTGATCAGGGAGCCGGACAGATGGCGAGCGAACAAGGGGTGAGGGCGGCGGAGCCCGCGGCCACGGGCAGCCGCGTCGCGCGGGTGATGGCCACGCTGCGGGCGCGGATCGCCAGTCGCAGCCTGATGCCGGGCGCGCGCGTGCCTTCGGTGCGCTCGATGGCGGAGCTGCTCGGCGTATCGAAATCGACCGTGGTCGAGGCCTATGACCGGCTGGTGGCCGAGGGCGCGCTATCGGCCCGGCGCGGCGCCGGTTTCTTCGTGGCCGGCCACGCGCCGCCGTTCGCGCTGGCCGACGTGGGCCCGAGCCTGGACCGCGAGCTCGACCCGCTGTGGCTGACGCGGCAATCGCTGGAAGCCGGCAGCGATGCGCTGAAGCCCGGCGCGGGCTGGCTGCCGGCCGCCTGGCTGCCCGACGAGGGCGTGCGCCGCGCGCTGCGGACCGTG
>NZ_VWWK01000276.1:0-6223 GCF_011753035.1 Burkholderia sp. Ax-1720
GCGCCGAACCCGCCGAGGCCGACGCGCTCCAGCGCCTGCGCCACCGCGGCGGCGCGCTCGGCGCGCGGCACGCGGCGCATCTCCAGCGGGAAGGCGACATTGCCGGCCACCGTCAGGTGCGGCCACAGCGCGTAGTCCTGGAACACCATGCCGAGCTCGCGCGCCTCGGGCGGCAGGCAATGGCCGGGTTCGGCGACGATCTGGTCGCCGAACTGCACGGCACCCTCGTCGGGCTGCAGCAGACCTGCCAGCAGCTTCAACAAGGTGCTCTTGCCGCAGCCCGAGGGCCCCAGCAGCGCGAGCGTGGTGCCGGCCGGCACGTCGAGGTCGATCCCGTCGAGGACGGTGTGCGCGCCGAAGCGCTGGCGCAAGCCGCGCAGGCGGATCGGGACGCGCGTGCCCTGGTTCATGCGGACTCCTTCAGAACTTGTGGCGGATGCCCGCCATCAGGCCGAACTGGTTCTTGCCGGCCACCACGTCGGTGCCGAAGCCGTTCAGGCCGAGGTTCGAGCCGTTGCGGTTCAGCACGTAGCCGAGGTTCAGGTAGAGGTCGGTGCGCTTGGACAGGAAGTAGTCCGCATCGACCTGGAACGACCACGGATCGCGCGAGTTGCCGTAGAAGTTCTGGTACATCGCGGTGCCCGAGAAGGCCAGGTCCGGCTGCGCGTACCAGGTCGAGCCGAGCCAGTAGAGGCTGCTGGCCTCGACCGGCGAGCTCGACAGCGTGCTCAGGTGCACCGCGTGCGAATCGAGGTAGCGGTAGCCCGCGTAGGTGGTGACGCTGGAGAACTTGTAGCTCGCGGCCACGCCGATGCGGCGGTCCATGTCGCCCTCGTAGCCGCCGGCCTTGGTGGTGTGGGCCGCCGTCGCGCTGGTGCTGCCGCCGTTCTTCTGGTCGTACACCAGGGTCGCGCTGAACGGGCCGTGCTTGTAGCGCAGGCCGGCCTCGATCACGCGCGCGTAGCGGGTGTCGCCGGCCGGTTGCGCGCCGTAGGTGACGCTGTCGTAGCCGAAGCTGTACTGGGCGATGGCGGTCAGGCCGCCGAAGCGCTTCTCGTAGCGCACCGTGTTGTCGAGCCGGTCGGAGAAGGCCGGATCCTGCATCTTGATCGCGTAGACGGCGTTCTTGAGCGGGTTGTATTCGCTGACCCAATCGAGGAACAGGCCGCCCTGGCGACCCAGCGAGACGGTGCCGAGCCGCTCGTCGGCGATGCCGACGTAGGCGAGCCGGCCGAATTCGCGGCCGCCCTGCAGCGAGGCGCCGGTATCGATGTTGATGCCGCTCTCGAGCAGGAAGAAGGCGCGCGTGCCGCCGCCCAGGTCCTCGCGGCCGGTGATGCCCCAGCGCGAGCCGGACATGTTGCCCGAGGTCAGGCGCGTCACGCTGTGCGTGGTGCCTTTCGAGGAAGCGGCGTTGTCGAGATATTCGAGACCGGTATCGAGGATACCGTAGAGGGTCACCGAGGTGCCGGCGGCACTTGGCGTTTCGTCTGCGTAGGCGTGGGCGGACATGCCGGCACAGGCGGCCAGGCACGCGCCTACCGCCGCGATGCGATAGGAGTGGTTCACGAGTTTTGTCCTCTTTGGGATTCAATCGAGCCGCCACTGTAAGTGGCGGGTAAGTCAGGTTCGTGACAGGGAGGAGGGGGCGGCGCGCAGGGGCGAAGCGGTGGCGGTAGAGCCAGACAGCGTGACTTGTTGAGAAATATGTACTATATAGCGTACATATGAACGCACATACTTCACTGCATTCTCCTGCCGAATTGGGGCGCCTGATCCGCGAAAGGCGGAAAGCCGATGGGCTGACGCAGGAAACCCTGGCTGCGGCCGCGGGTGTTGGCCGGCGCGTGGTCGCCGACCTCGAGGACGGCGGCAATGTCAGCTCGCATGTCCTGCTGCCGATCCTCGAGCGTCTCGGAATCGGCCTCGTGCCATCGAACTCGCCTGCCTATCCCGCGGCGCTGCTGGCGCTTTGCCGGACGGCATCGACCAGCTATCACGGAAATCTGCCGCCGGCCGTCATGGAGCGCTTTCTGCTGACCGGCAAGGTCTCGCTGAAGTGGGCGACGCTGGTCGACTACGCACTCGAGGAAACCCCGCCGATGTTGTTCGAAAAAGCGATTGCGACCTGGAGCAAGCCGACGCGAGCTCGCATCCGGGAGAATCTGCGGAACTGGGCGGCGAGCCGCCAGCTCAACGTACCCGAGGAGTTTCGTCTTGCCTGATTTCGATCCGAAGATGTGGGAGCGCCTGTTCGACCAGGCCGTGGCGTTGATCGACACCGTCGAGGTCGTCGGGGAGCGTCCGCCTCGCTGGCGATTCGGCGGCGGCACGATGCTGATGCTCGATTTCAATCATCGATTCAGCAAGGACATCGATATCTTCATCACGGACCCGCAATATCTGACTTTCTATTCGCCTCGGCTCAATGACGTAGCGGAGTCGTTTGCGACCGAATACATCGAGGCTGCTCACTACCTGAAGATCGTCGGGGACGGCGGCGACATCGATTTCGTGATTGCGCCGACCTTGACCGAGCAAGCCACGGCGGAGCGCGAGATTCGCGGCCGAATGGTCACGACGGAAACCCCCGTCGAAATCGTCGCCAAGAAAGCCTTCTATCGCGCCCAGGGGTTTACCGGCCGGGATTTGTTCGACATGGCGCTCGTGCTGGAGCGCTGTCCCGACGCCTGCGCGCGCGAGGCGGCGCTGCTACGCACGCACGCGCGTGTCATCCTGGACCGCCTCGACCAGCGGCGCGACCGTCTCGAAGCCGATTTCGCGCGGATCATCACGCTCGACTATCGTCCGGGCTTCGAGCATTGCTACCAGGTGGTCGCTGATTTTCTCAATGGGCCGTCCACGGATTCGAAGGCGAACAGAACCCGCTCCGATCGCTGATCCCCCCTCAAAAAATCGACCGCCCCGTATAAGTCGTCAGCCACTCCAGCGCCAGCACCCCCGCCAGCGAATTGCCGTTCGGATCCAGCCCCGGCGACCACACGCAAACCGCCATCTCCCCCGGCAGCACCGCGACGATGCCGCCGCCCACGCCGCTCTTGGCCGGCAGCCCGACGCGGTAGACGAAGTCGCCGGCCGCATCGTAGGTGCCGCAGGTCAGCATCAGGGCCGAGAGCCGCTTGGCCGAGCTGGCGTCGACGATCTGCTCGCCGCTGATCGGCGCCACCCCGCCGTTGGCGAGGAACAGCGCGGCCTGGGCCAGCTCCACGCAGCTCATCGAGATCGCGCACTGGCGGCAGTAGGCGTCCACCACCGTGGAGGCCGGCATCCACATGTTGCCGAAGCTGGCCATGAAGTGCGCCATCGCGCGATTGCGCTCGGCATGCTGCAGCTCGGAGCTCGCCACGCGCGAATCGTAGTCGATCTCGCTGGAGCCGATCAGGCGGCGGATGAACTCCACCAGCGCCGTCTCGGCGCGCACGAAGCGCCGGCTCAGCACGTCGGTCACCACCAGCGCGCCAGCGTTGATGAAGGGATTGCGCGGCTTGCCGCGCTCGCTCTCGAGCTGCACCAGCGAGTTGAAGGCGGTGCCCGACGGCTCGCGGCCGACGCGCTGCCAGAGCTCGTCGCCGAGCAGCTGGAAGGCCAGCGTGCAGGCGAACAGCTTGGAGATGCTCTGGATCGAGAAGCGCTCCTGCGCGTCGCCGACCGTGTAGGTCTGCCCGTCGAGCGTGACGATCGCGATGCCGAAGCGCTCGGCCGGCACCTTGGCGAGTTCGGGGATGTAGTCGGCGACGCGCCCGGCGCCGATCCAGGGCGCGATTTCGGATTGGATGCGGTCGAGTATCGATTGGTAATTCATGACGAAGGCGGCGGCGCGCGCACGGAATTCAGCGAGCCCGTATGGAAGCGCCTGCGCGCCGATTCGTCAAGCGCCGATGCGGCCCGGCGGCCTTTCGCGCGAAGCGGCGCCGGCGCGAGCGGGGGCGTGGCCGCCCGCCGCCTGTCGCTCGCCCGTAGCCGCCGTCGCGGCCGCCGCCGCCGGCTTTCTGTCGCCTTACCAGTGATAGTTCGCGCCCGCGAACACCTGCCGCCCGTAGCCGAACCAGCACCAGGCCGTCGACGAGCACGAGGCGACGTAGCGGCGATTGAGCAGGTTCTGCGCGTTCACGTAGATGTCCGAGCCCTTCAGGCGCGAGGACAGGCGCCCGAGGTCGTAGCGCAGCGTCGCGTCCAGCAGCAGGTAGCTGGCCAGCCGGTACTGGTTGGTGTCGTTGTAGGTCTGGCCGGTGTAGCGCAGCCCGGCGCCGGCCGACAGCCCCGCCAGCGGCCCGCGCCGCTGCGTGTAGTAGGCCCAGGCCGAGGCCTGGTGCTGCGGCACGCCGGTCAGGAACTTGCCCTCCAGCCCGCTGTTGTCCTTCACGTACTTGGTGTCGAGGTAGGTATAGCTGGCCGTCACGTTCAGCGAATCGGACAGGCTCGCCTTGGCCTCCAGTTCGATGCCGCGCGAGCGCGCCTCGCCCGACTGGGTCTGGTAGAGCGGGTTGGCGGTGTCGGTGGTCAGCAGGTTGTTGCGGGTGAGATCGAACAGCGCGATGGTGAACATCGCGTCGTAGTCGGTCGGCTGGAACTTCAGGCCGATCTCGTACTGCTTCGCGCGTTCCGGGTCGAAGGGCCGGCCGGCGCGATTGGTGCCGCTCTGTGGCGAGAACGATTCGGTGTAGCCGACGTAGGGCGCGATGCCATTGTCGAACACATAGCTGAGGCCGGCGCGCTTGGTGAAGGCGCGCGCCGATTGCGAGGTGGTCGCGCCGCCCGTGGCGGTCGAGCTATTGGCCCAGTCCTGGCGAGCGCCCAGCGTCAGCACGAAGTGGCCGTAGCGCATCTGGTCCTGCGCATAGATGCCGAACTGGTTGCCGTGGATCCGGGTGGGCGAGAGCGCGATCGGGTCGATCGGCTGCGCGTAGTTCGGCGCGAGCACGTCGAGCGGCGGCGCGCTGCCGTAGCCGAGCGAGTAGGAGGTCGCGAAGTGCTGGTAGTCGAAGCCGGCCAGCACCGTGTGGCGCACCGCGCCGGTCGCGAAGCGGCCTTCGAGCTGGTTGTCGAGCGCGATCGAGTTGAACTGGTCCTGCGAGGCGATCGAGTAGCGCTGCAGCGAAGAGGTGCCGGGCACGAAGCCGCTGCTGTAGACGCTCGCGTAATCCTGGCCGATATGGAAGTAGCGCGCGTTCGAGCGCACCGTCCAGTCGCGGTCGAGCTTGCGCGAGAAGCGGTAGCCGAGCGCCGCCTCGGTGCGGCTGAAGCGCTCGAAATTGGTGTCGCCGTCGTAGAAGTCGCGCGGCAGCGCCCCATAGGGGCTGCCGATCACCGAGCCCTCCAGCGGCACCGCGCCGTAGGAACTGCTGCGCGGGTCGCGCTGGTAGAGCGCGTAGAGCGTCAGCGAGGTGGCCTCGTCGGGACGCCAGGTGAACGAGGGCGCCAGCGCGATGCGCTCGTTGCGGGTGCTCTCGACCTGGCCGAACTCGCTGCGCGCGATGCCGGTGAAGCGGTACAGGTAGCGGCTGTCGGCGTCGAGCGGGCCCGAGAAATCGAACGTGGCCTGCCGGTGCGCATCGGTGCCGAGCTCCACGCCGATCTCGTGCAGCGGCTGGCGCGTCGGCAGCTTGCTGCCCTGGTCGAGCACGCCGCCCGCCGCCGCCTGGCCGTAGAGCACCGACACCGGCCCCTTCAGCACGTCGATGCGCTCCAGCAGATAGGGGTCGATCTGCGGCGTGGAATACATGCTGTTGTCGACCTGCTTCAGGCCGTTCCAATAGGTGTTGGCCAAGAAGCCGCGCACCGTCAGCATGTCGTAGCGCGTGGCCACGGCGCCGCGCGTCTCGGGCTGCACGCCCGAGGTGTAGCGCACCGCCGCGTTGAGCGTCTGCGCGTCCTGCTGGACCATCTGGTCGTGCGTGACCACCGAGACCGATTGCGGGATCTCGAGCAGCGAGGTGGCAGTCTTCGAGCCGGCGCTGCTGGTCGCGGCCACGTAGCCGCCTTCGTCGTCGCCCGCGCGGCTGCTGACCTTGACGACCGGCAGCGCGTGGCTGGCCGCGGCCGACGCGCCAGCGGCATCGATATCGGCATTGCCGCCGCCGCCGGCCCGCGCGCGCACCAGCCAGACCCGGCGGCCGCCGTCGACGGCCTCCAGCGAACTGCCCGCGAGCAGGGCGGCGAAGCCCTCGGCCAGCGTGTAGCGGCCGTCGATGCCGCGCGTGCG
>NZ_VWWK01000277.1:0-6268 GCF_011753035.1 Burkholderia sp. Ax-1720
GGCTCAGCGCATCGGCCGCGAGGCCCGCGTCGAGCAGCGCGCGCACCGCCGCGTGCGGGCTCATCGCCGCGTCCAGGCGCGCCATCGCGGGCGCGGCCAGGCGCATCTGGCGGGCGGCGTCGAGGATCGCGCTCACAGGATCATCGGCGCGCCGCCGCCCAGGACGGCCGTGGCCGTGCCGATCAACTGCAGATTGGTCGACTGGATCAGGCAATCGGCCTCGGAGAGGATCTCCATCGCCGCGATCGAACTCATGTTCAGGTTCGCCTTGGAGTTGATCTCCATCGCGATGCCCGACATCAGGGTCACGTTCATCTCGCCGTTGATGGTCAGGTTGGTGCCCTGGATATCGATCTCGCCCGAGCTCTTCATGGTGATGCTGGCCAGCCCGGTGACCAGGCGGATCTGGTTGCCGGCCGTCAGCGTGTAGTTGTGGCCGACCTGCACATCGTGGTCGTGCTCGGATTCCTCGCGCAGGTCCTTCTGCGCGTGCACCAGCACCTGCTCGGCGCCCTTGCGGTCCTCGAAGCGGATCTCGTTGTAGTCCTCGCTACCGCCGCCCTGGTGGCTGCGGCTCTTCACGCCGCTCTGGGTCTTGTTGTCGGGCAGGCTGTAGGGCGGCATGTTGTCGGCGTTGTAGACGCTGCCGATGATCAGCGGCCGGTCCGGATTGCCGTCCAGGAAGCTGACCACCACCTCCTGCCCGACGCGCGGGATGAACTGCGCGCCCCAGCGCTTGCCGGCCCACAGCTGGGCCACCCGAACCGGGCAGGAATTGTCGGCATGCGGCTTGCCGGGGCGGCTCCAGAAAAAGCTCACCTGCACGCGGCCGTACTTGTCGACCGCGATGTCCTCGGGCGTGTCGCCATACACCACCGCCGTCTGCAGCCCGGCGATGCGCGGCTGCGGGGTGGTCTGCGCGGTGCGGAACGGCTGGCGGCCGCGGATCGCCTTGAAGCTGCAGCGAAACGGCTCCTCCTCGTCGTCGATGCCGCCGCCGGTCACGTAGTCGGGCTCGACCAGCCGGATCTCGGTCTCGGTGACGAGGTATTCCTGGTTCGCGTCGGCCAGCGGGAAATCCTTGAGGCGGAACAGCACGCCGGTGGCCAGGCCGCAGGCATCGGTGCTGCCCTGGCTGAGCAGCAGCGGCACGTTCAGCGCATCGGCGCGCACCTGCGCGTAACGCTGGCCGTCCGACTGCTTCTGGTCGTAGCCGACGTATTCGTAGGACCAGTCGTAAACTTCCAGGCCGCCGACGCTGGTCGCATCGGCCTGGTCGGTCAATTCCTCCGAGGCCAGCAGCGAGGCCTTCGGCTTCAGGTAGTCGTAGTCGTCGAGCTGCACGCGCGTGGTGTTGACCTCGCGCGAGCTCTGCCAGTCGCTGATCGAGGCCTTCATGCGCTTGCCGCGCTCGGTGGGCGGCGCATAGGGAATCTGCTCGAAGCTCGGCACCGTGGTGTGCGCGCCGAGCGCGTCGGCCAGCACCATGGTGTGGCTGCCCTCGGCATGCGTGAAGAAGTAGTAGATGCCTTCCTGCTCCATCAGCCGGCTGATGAAGTCGAAATCGCTCTCGCGGTACTGCACGCAGTATTCGCGCGCCGGGTAGCTGCCGCTCAGGCTCGGCTTGACGTCGCTGTAGCCCACGTCGTTGAGCACCGACTGCACGATCTGCGGCACCGTCATGCCGCGATAGATGCGGCAGTCGCGGCGGCGCGTCGAGAGCCAGGGCTTGGGCACCAGGGTGAAGCCATAGACCGCGTAGCGCACGCCGTCGATATTGACGAAGCCGCCCTGCTCCGCATCGCGCACGATGCCGTTGAAATAGCGCGTGTAGCCCTGCGGGCTGACCAGCTTGACCGTCATCGGCGTGCCGAGCAGCGCGCGCAGGTCGGCCGAAGCGTTCTTGCTGATCGCCTCGAGCCGATAGGTGAACAGGCGGCCGAGCGCTTCCTCGGCGCTGAGGTTCGAGAACAGCAGGCTGCTGCCGAGATTGGAGCTGAGCGTGATTGCGTGAGCCATGACGTGATCTGCGTTTCCTCGTTAGGGGGCGGGTCGGCTAGGCATCGGGTTCGACGCGTTCGAGCGCGTGCGCGAGGCACGGCGGGCGGCACGACGGCAGGCGGCTGGCCGCCGCGGCACGCTCGGGATGGGCCGGGCCCGCATCCGGGCTCGCATGCACGGCATCGCTGGCGGCCTCGCGCCGTTGCCGATGCGCGGCACGCGCGCGGCTCGACGCGTCCAGCGTCCTGCATCCCTTGTCAAATTCGTCTGCCTGCATCGTTCGCCCTCCCGTTCCTGCCGCTTGCATGATTCGCAGGCGCGATTTGCACGCCCTTCGACAAGCAGAACGCCCGGCCACCGCGATCTATTCCTTCATCGGCCAGGGAAAAAATTCGCGACGACAGACAGGGCGGTACGCCATGGCGCACGTTTTTGGTGCGCGCGATGACGAGGACGTGACGCGCGGCGGCCGGCTCAGTGCGCGCGGCGCGCGCGAACCACGCCGCCGTCGACCCAGCGGCCGGCTTCGCGGCGCAGGGCCTTGGCCTCGAAATACACCTCGACGAAGCCGGCCCCGGCGAGCACGGCATCGAGATAGGCGCGGCCGTGCCGATAACGGCCGCTAGGCGACAGCGCATGGCCGGTCGCCTCGCCGGGCAGGGTCTCGACGCTGAACGCGAAATGGCCGCCGGGGCGCAGGGCCGCGTGCGCGGCCGCGAGCAGCGCTTCCAGCGCGCCGAAATACACCAGCGTGTCGGCCGAGACGATCAGGTCCCAGCTTTGTGGATGCGCGTGCAGGAAGGCCGTCAGCTCGGCGTTGACGAGCCTGTCGTAGCCGCCGCGCCGGCGCGCCTGGTCGAGCATGCCTTCCGAGAGGTCGACGCCGCTCAGTTCGCGGGCATGAGCGCGCAGCAGCGGCGCGCACAGGCCGGTGCCGCAGCCGGCGTCGAGGATGTCGAGCCCGGCGGCCTCGCCCTCTCCCTCGCGCTCGCCTTCATGCTTCATCGCCAGCACCGGCGCGAGCACGTCGACCAGCGCCTGCGGCGCGCGATAGCCGAGGTTCTTCACCAGTTGCTCGTCGAAGCTGGCCGCGAAACCGTCGAACAGCTCGCGCACGTAGTCGTCGCCGGCGCGCGCGGGCGCCTCGGCCGCGCCGCAGGCGGCCAGCATGTGGCGCGGGATCGGATTGTCCTGCTCGCGCGCGGCCCAGTCGCGATAGACGGCCGCCGCTTCCTCGATCCGCTCCAGGCCGTAGAGCGCCATGCCGAGCGCCTCGAGCGCGCGCAATTGGCCGGCATCGAGCGCGAAGGCGCCGCGAAAGTGCTCGACGGCCTGCTCGACGTCGGCGCGCTCGCGCGGATGGCTGCACAGGAAGCGGCCGAACTGGTAATGCCCGCGCGCATCGGCCGGCATCCGCGCGAGCCAGGCCTGGTAGGCTTCGCGCGCCTCATCCACGCGCTCCAGCGCCTCCAGCACGATGGCGAGATTGCCGAGCGCCTGCGGATGGCCCGGCGCCAGCGCGAGGGCGCGGCGATAGCAGGCCTCGGCCTCGACGTGGCGCGCGTGTTCCTTGTGGATGTTGCCGAGGTTGCAATGCGCGTCGGCATGCAGCGGCGTGAGCCTGAGCGCGCGGTTGAGCAGGATCACGGCCTCGTCGCCGCGGCCGCGCTGGTGCAGCAGCACGCCGAGGTAGTGCAGCGCGTCGGGATGCGCGGGCTGCAGCTTCAGCACGCGGCGGTAGAGCGGCTCGGCGGTGTCGAGCTCGGCGTTCATGTGCGCGTGCATCGCCATGCGCAGCGTCTCGGCCAGGCGTGCGGCCGCCGCGCCGGGCCGGGTAGCGGCCTTCATCGCGGTGCTCCGCCGCGCCAGCCGGGCACGTCGAACAGGGGCTGGCCGTCGGTCATGATGGTTTCCGTTCGCATCGGGCGTGCCTCGGCCTATTGCAGCCAGTCGTGGAAGTACTTGTCCTGCACGCAATACATCGGGAAATACCAGTGATCGCGCATCTCCAGCTTGCGCTCGTCGCTGAACTGGGTGACGGCGTCGCCCGACTTCGGCGTGACCGTCGCGCTGCGCGCCGCCTCGAAGCCGCTGCTCTTGCTGGCCACGCTCGGCCCGGTCATGCGGATCGTGCTGGTGCGCACGTCGTTGAAATACAAATCCTGCATCTGCTCGCTGGTACGCATCGAGGTGAAATTCGCGTTGATCAGCTGGCGATAGGACTTCAGGCCCTTGCAGCCGGCATGGCTGGCGATGATCGAATTGCTGACCGGGGGCGGCGTCTGGCCGGAGAAGTTGCGGGCCCACCAGCTATCGTCCTTCCATTCGCTCTCCGAGATGCCGTTCTTCCACAGATGGCTGACGGCCGAGAAACGCGGATAGGACTGGTGGCAGATCAGCGAGCCCAGCGGCGCCACGCAGTCGACGTCGGTATCGACATAGAGGCCGCCTTCCTGGAGCAGGATCTCGATGCGCAGCACGTCGCTCGCCGCGCCGAAGTTCGCGCCGCGATCGACCAGCTCCTTCTGGTAGATCGCCGCGTTCTTGCCCATCTTCAGGTCGCGCTGCACCTCGCGCAGCTTGATGCCGTTGGTCGCGCAGAAACTCGCGATCGCGTTGACCTGGGCCAGGCGCTTGCCGCGCAGCACCTCGCCGCGCTGGTTGAAGTGCATCGCCAGGTACTGGATGGTGGCGGTATCGCCGCCCGCGCCGAGATTGCCGGCCATCGCCTTCCAGTCGTCGGGCGTGGCGGTGCCGCCAAGCTGCTCCTTGACCACGCTGCGGCGCTCGCCGGTCAGCAGCTGGTTGGCGTCGAACCACAGATTGATGGTCCAGTCGGGGTTCTGGCGCACGAATGTCTGGATGCAGGCGCGATTGCGCGCCGGGATGTCGCCACCGATCCAGATGATGTGGACCTGCTTGGGAATAGCCTTCACGTCGAAACTCCTGGTACGGACTGGCGGCGGACCGAATGCGGCCCGCCCTGAAACCAAACGCGCGGGGCCGGCGGTTTATTCCGCCGCCCGCCCCGCGCGCGGCGGCAGCCCCGCGCTCAGGCCTGGGGCAAGGCCAGCGCCTCCGTGGCGACCGAGCCCGGCGCCGGCGCCTGCATGTCGAAGCGATAGGCGAAATCGCCGCGCTCGACGCCCACGCTCACGCGCGCCACCTCGCCGCCGTCGATCATGCGCGTGAGGAACTCGCGGCTGACGGCGGGCAGCATGGTGTTGGTCAGGATCGCGTCGATCATGCGGCCGCCCGATTCGCTCTCGGTGCAGCGGCCCACCACCAGTTGCACCACGGCATCGTCGTAGTCGAAGGGCACGCGGTAGCGCGCCTCGACGCGGCGGCGGATGCGCTCCAGTTGCAGCCTCACGATGCGCCCCAGCATCTCGGCGCTGAGCGGGAAATACGGGATCGCCACCAGGCGGCCCAGCAGCGCGGGCGGGAAGGCCTTCAGGAGCGGCTCGCGCAGCGCCTTGGCGAGGCCCTCGGCGTCGGGCATCAGCTCCGGATCGCGGCACAGGCCGGCGATCAGCTCGGTGCCGATATTGGTGGTCAGCAGGATCAGCGTGTTGCGGAAGTTGATCGCGCGGCCCTCGCCGTCCTCCATCACGCCCTTGTCGAACACCTGGAAGAACAGCTCGTGCACGTCCGGATGCGCCTTCTCGACCTCGTCGAGCAGCACCACCGAATACGGCTTGCGGCGCACCGCCTCGGTCAGCACGCCGCCCTCGCCGTAACCGACGTAGCCCGGCGGCGCGCCCTTGAGCGTGGAGACGGTATGCGCCTCCTGGAACTCGCTCATGTTGATGGTGATCAGGTTGTGCTCGCCGCCGTACAAGGCCTCGGCCAGCGCCAGCGCGGTCTCGGTCTTGCCCACGCCCGAGGTCCCGGCCAGCATGAACACGCCGATCGGCCGGTCGGGATTGTCGAGCCCGGCGCGCGAGGTCTGGATCCGCTTGGCGATCGCCTCCATCGCATGGTCCTGGCCGATCACGCGCTCGCACATCAGGTTCGCGAGGTTCATCACCGTCTGCAGTTCGCTGCGCAGCATGCGGCCCACCGGAATGCCGGTCCAGTCGGCCACCACCGAGGCGACCGCCTGGTAGTCGACGCTCGGCAGGATCAGCGGGCTCTCGCCCTGCAGCTCGGCAAGCTCGGCCTGCAAGGCGCGCAGCTCGGCCAGCACGGCCGCGCGCGCGGCTTCGTCGAGCACGGCGGGCGCCGCGCCGTCGACGGCGGGCTCGAGCGCCGGCGGCGCGGCCTC
>NZ_VWWK01000278.1:0-6189 GCF_011753035.1 Burkholderia sp. Ax-1720
TGGCCCGTTCCCAGGCGGCGCGATAGCGTGCGATCGACTCGGCCTCCGCGTGCTCGCGGGTGCGCGCCACAATCAGGCCGTGGCCGCGTCGCGCGACCGCCCCGACTTCGCCGGTCGCCTGCCAGATCCGCGCGGACAGAGCCGGCGCGGGCGGCTGCAGGGTGGCCGCGCCCTCGCCCAGGCGCGCGCCGTCGAAGGCCTGGCGCAGCAGGTCGAGCGCGTGTATCTGTTCCTGCGCGCGCTGGTCGTAGTCGCGGCCGAAAGCGTCGAATACCTCGCGCTCGAAACCGGCGCCGAAGCCGAGCTGCAGCCGGCCACCCGACAGCGCGTCGAGCACCGCGGCATCCTCGGCCACGCGCAGCGGCGTCTCCAGCGGCAGCACGATCACCGCGCTGCCCAGCGCGATGCGCCGAGTGCGGCGCGCCGCTGCCGCCAGCAGCACCAGCGGCGAGGGCAGGCGCCCGCTCTCGCGGCCGAAATGATGCTGGGCCACCCAGGCGCCGTGATAACCGAGCGCCTCGGCCGCCTCGATCAACGCGAGCGTCTCGTGCAGCACGCGCGTGTCGGGCCCGGGCGCGTAGACGCGCGTGAGCAGGCTCAATCGCCAGCGCGCGCTCACGATGCCACTCCCGCGACCGGCGCGACCCGATCGCCGCGCTCCGAGCCGGCCGCGCGCGCGAAGGGCGGCCGCGGCAGACCGAGCTGGTCGCGCAGCGTCGGGCCCTCGTATTCGGTGCGGAACAGGCCGCGGCGCTGCAACTCGGGCACCACCTGCTCGACGAAATCGTCGAGGCCGCCGGGCGCCCAGGCGAAGGCCAGGTTGAAACCGTCCGCGCCATAGGCCAGGAACCATTCTTCCAGGCGGTCGGCGATCGTCTTCGGCGTGCCGGTCACCACGCCCGCGCCCGAATAGCGCTCGTACAGCTGGCGGATCGTCAGGTTCTCGCGGCGCGCGAGATCGACGATCAGTTGCTGGCGGCTCTTGCTGCGATTGCTTGGCGGCAACTCCGGCAGCGGGCCGTCGAGCGGGTAGCCCGACAAATCGAAATCGCCGGCGTTGTCCGCGATCAGGCGCAGGCCGAGCACCGGATCGATCAGCGCCTGCAGCGCGGCCAGTTTCTCGCGGGCCTCGGCCTCGCTCGCGCCGACGATCGGCGTCAGGCCGGGCAGGATCTTCAGGTGCTCGGGCCGGCGGCCGTGAGCAGCCAGGCGGCCCTTTACGTCGGCGTAGAAGGCCTGCGCGTCCTCCAGCCGATGCTGGGCGGTAAAGATCAGTTCGGCGCATCGCGCGGCCAGCTCGCGTCCGGCCTCGGACGAGCCCGCCTGCACCAGCACCGGGTGACCCTGCGGCGGTCGCGCGACGTTGAGCGGTCCGCGTACGCTGAAGTGTTCGCCGCGGTGGTTCAGCACGTGCAGCTTCCGGTGATCGAAGTGCAGGCCGGCGGCCGCGTCCTCGATGAAAGCATCGTCTTCCCAGCTGTCCCACAGCCCGGCCACTACGCGCTGGAATTCCTCGGCGCGGGCATAGCGGTCGGCGTGCGCGAGATGCGGCGACGCGCCGAAGTTGGCGGCCTCGTCGGGTACCACCGAGGTCACCAGGTTCCAGCCCGCGCGACCTCCGCTCAGGTGGTCGAGCGAGGCGAACTTGCGTGCGATGTGGTATGGCGCGTTGTAGGTGGTGGTGGCGGTGGCGATCAGGCCGATCCGCTCGGTGACAGCTGCCAGCGCGGCCAGCAGCGTGAGCGGCTCGAAGCCCTCGGCGCGCGCGCTGCGTCGGAGCGAATCGACGTGGCTGCCCTGAGTGGCCACCACGTCGGCCACGAACAGCGCATCGAGCTTGCCGCGCTCGGCGGTCTGGGCCATGCGCCGGAAGTGCGCGAAATCGCGATTGCCGCGCGGTGCCGCTTGCGGGTGTCGCCAGCCCACCACGTGGCTGCCGCTGCCGTTGAGCATCGCGTTGAGTTTCATCTTGTCCTTGCGGCGTGTCATGCCGGGGATCCTCCGCTCAGTAGGTGTAGCTCACGCGCAGGCCGATGGTGCGCGGTTCTCCCGCGGCCGCCACGTTGGTGCCTGGCAGGAAGAAGTTCTTGGTCAGGTCGTACTGACGGTTGAACAGGTTGCGCGCCCACAGCGAGACGTCCCAGTGCCGATCCGGCGAGGTCACGGTCAGGCTGGCGTTGAACAGCCAGTAGCCGTCGATGGTGTAGTTCGGTCCGAGCAGCAGCAATTGCGAATAGGCGTCCCGATAGCTGTAGTTGGTCTCGGCACGGAACCGATAGCCGCCACCGTTCCAGCTGTACGAAACCTGACCGCCGTAGCTGAGCTTCGGGAAGCTCAGCGAGGTGCCGTTGTAGTCGCTGAACACATTGGTGCCCGCCGCGGCCGAGGCCACCGTGTTGTAGGTGACGAAGGGCGCGGTGTAGCGGCCGCGCTTGTAGCCGACATATTGCGAGATCTCCAGGCCGCGCAGCGGTTGCCAGTTCAGCTCGGTCTCCAGGCCGTCGATGCGCGATTTCGGCGCGTTCACGAAGGTGCCGATCAGCGACTGCGAATTCGGATCGAAGGTGGCAGACAGCACCTGCTGGTCGCGATAGTCGTAGTGGAAGGCCGACAGGTTCCAGCGCAGCGAGCGCGTCAGGTCGGTCTTGATGCCGGCCTCGTAGGCGGTCAGCGATTCGGGCTTGAACGGCACCAGCGCGTTCGAGTTGCCGGTGTTGTGCGCGGTGAAGCCGCCCGACTTGTAGCCGCGGCTGATGGTGGCGTACAGCAGGCTGGCCGGCGCCAGATCGAACTCCAGGCCGAGCTTGCCCGAGGTGCCGTTGGAACTGAGCGACTGGTTCGCGGCGCCGGCGACGAACCCGGCGAAGGGTGCGAAGCCCGGCGACAGGGTGCCCGATTCGAAGCCGATCAGGTCGCGGTGCTCGTGCTCCTGGCGGATCCCGGCAGTGGCACGTAGGCGCGGGGTGATGTCGTAGGTCGCCTGGCCGTATGCGCCGAGCGTGTCGACCGACTGGCGGTAGCGTGTCAGCGCGACGAAGCCGAGGCGGTCGGTGAAATCCGAGTAGAACTGCTCGTTCAGGTCGTCGTGCGAATAGAACAGGCCGGTGACCCAGCGCAGCCGCGTATCGCCGCGCGAGGCGGCGCGCACCTCCTGTGTGAACTCGCTGACGGTGTCGTCGAAGTATTCGTCCGAGTCATGGTACTGCGTGGCATCCCAATCCGAGTATTCGCGGCGGTGCAGGAAGTTATAGGCGGTGATGCTCTTCAGTTCGACCGGCCCGAGGTTCCAGGTGGCGGTCAGGTCGGCGCCGGTGCTGACGTTGTTGCGGCCGGGTTTGGCGTCGGTGGACAGCCCGGTCACGCGCGCAAAGGCGGGGCTTACGCCCCAGCCGGTCTTGGTGATGTCGCTGTCGGCCGGGATCGTGAGGCCGGTCAGCGTCGACGTGTAGGGCGTGAACAGCGAGAGCCCGGTGTTGTCCGATTTGTCGAAGCCGCCGTGCGCGCCGAAATGCAGCTTGAAGTCGCGCGTCACGTCCCAGTCGAGCTGGGCGCGGCCGGCCGCGCTGTCGTGGTTGCCGAGCGCCTGGTTGGTCACGCGGTTGTTTTGCCAGGCACCGAAATCCTGGGTGGTGAAGGCGAAGCGGCCGCGCACGCGATCGCTGAGCGGCCCCGAGACGTAGCCCTCGGTGGTGGTCAGGTTGTGCGAGCCGTATTCGGCCGTGATGCCGGCCTCGAAATCCTTGGTGGGCTTGTTGGTGATGAAGTTGATGGTGCCGCCGGTCGTGTTGCGCCCGTACAGCGTTCCCTGAGGGCCGCGCAGCACCTCGACGCGGGAGAGGTCGAACAGCTGGCCCTGGGTCTGGATCGGCAGGGCGAAGGCGACGTCGTCGACATTGATGCCGACCGTCGAGGCATTGTTGGCCGTGTAGTCGGTGAAGCCGACGCCGCGAATCCGGAATTCAGGCTGACCGCCGCCAAAGGCCGGCTCGACCTCGACGCTTGGCGTGGCGTGCTGCAGATCATTGACCGTGTTGACGTTGAGGGTTTTCAGATCGCGTCCGCGCAGCACCGAGACCGAGGCCGGAACGCGCTGTGCGCTTTGCGCGCGGCGCTCGGCGGTGACCACGATGTCTTGCATGCGTTGCGGCGACTCGGCGGCGCGATTGCCGGTGCCCGCAGCGGTTTTGCCGGCCGCCGTGGCGGTCGATGTGTCCGCCGCGTTTGCATCGGCGCTCCGGCCCGGCGTGGCCGACGCCGCGGCCGTGGTGCCGGCCGCGGCGGCCAGCGGTGCGGTGGTCGGCGCGCTCTGCGCATGCAGCGGCGGCGCGGCCACGAGCAGCGCCGAGGCGCCGAGCGAGGCGCTGAACGATGTGTATCTCATTGGAATTCCCCTGTCGATGCCGGCTGGTTGTGCGTGTGGCCGGCGCACCCCGCGGGGCGCTGCCGGTGTGTCGCACCGCCAGTGCATCGCGCGACGGCGACGGCCTTTGCAACCGTCGTGCCAGCTCGCTGCCGGCCCGGCCCGGCAAGGTGCGCGGCCGATTCCGCGGGTGCCGGACCGCGCTCGAGCGGGCGCGGATTTCGACCGTTTTGCTGGAAAGCCAACAGGCGCGCGATGCGCCGGGCGGCATGCTGGATTTGCGGCATTTCGCTGCGAATCCAGCGCGCGAATCACCCGTCGCGCGTCGGGCCTCCCGCGGCGAGCCTTGTGCGACGGTGATGGCACGGCCCTTGCTGTTGGGCAGCCGGTTCCATCGACAACGAGGATTTTCATGACAGCCTTTTCGCCCGCCGACACGGCAGCGCCCTCCGCGCCGGCGCCCGCCGGCCGCCCCGTCGCCAGTCGCATCGTCGACGATGCGCACGCCCTCGAAACCGCGCATCGCCTGGCCGGCGAGCTGGCCCGCGAGGCCGCGCTGCGCGATCGCGAGCGACGCCTGCCGTTTGCCGAACTCGATCTGTTCTCGGGCAGCGGGCTGTGGGGCATCACCGTGCCGCGCGAATACGGCGGTGCGCAGGTGTCGATCGCCACGCTCGGCGAAGTGGTGCGCATCGTCTCGCAGGCCGATCCCTCGATCGGCCAGTTGCCGAAGAATCATTTCCACGCGCTGGACGTGATCGGCCTGACCGGCAGCGAGGCGCAGCGCCGCAAGTTCTTCGGGCTCGCGCTCGACGGCGCGCGCTTCGGCCATGCCGCCTCGGAGCGCGGCACCAAGACCGCGCTGGAGATCGCCACCCACCTCACGCGCCGCGACGATGGCCGGCTGGTGCTGGAGGGGCAGAAGTTCTATTCGACCGGCGCGCTGTATGCCGACTGGATCGCCGTGCTCGCGCTCGACGACGACGGCCGCTACGTGCAGGCGCAGGTGCCGCGCGAGCGCGCCGGGCTCGACATCAGCGACGACTGGAGCGGCTTCGGCCAGCGCACCACGGCCAGCGGCACGCTCACGCTCGCGGCGGTCGAGGTCGATCCCGACGACGTGGTGTCGATCCAGGCCGCCTTCGAGCAGCCCACCCTGGCCGGCCCGATCTCGCAGTACCTGCATGCCAATATCGACGTGGGCATCGCGCGCGCCGCGATCGCCGACACCCTCGAGTTCGTGCGCACGCGCGCGCGGCCCTGGGGCGACAGCGGCGTGGCGCGCGTCGCGGACGATCCCTATGTGATCCGCGACGTGGCCGACCTGCAGGTGCGCCTGCTGGCCGCCGAGGCGGTGCTGGAGCGCGTCGCGGCACGGCTCGGCGCGCTGCCGGCGCGGCTCGACGACGCCCAGGTGGGCGACGCCTCGGTGCAAGTGGCGGTGGCCAAGGTGCTCAGCACCGAACTCGCGATCCTCGCCACCAACAAGCTGTTCGAGCTGTCGGGCACGCGCTCGGTGCTCAGCGAATACAACCTCGATCGCCACTGGCGCAATGCGCGCACGCACACGCTGCACGATCCGGTGCGCTGGAAATACCATGCGATCGGCAACTACGTGCTGAACCAGGTGAACCCGCCGCGTCACGGGTATCTCTGATGCGCGCGCCGATTCCCGATCCGGGCCTCGCCGCCCTCGCGTGCCTCGACGATGCGCCGGCCGATGTCGCACGCCGTCGCACCCTGCTGGCCTTCGCCTCGGCCGCGGCCTTCGGGGCCGCGCCCAGCGCCTTCGCGGCCGGCGCCGCGAGCGCGGCCAGTGCCGCGTCGGC
>NZ_VWWK01000279.1:0-6244 GCF_011753035.1 Burkholderia sp. Ax-1720
CCTGCCGCCCGCCCGGCGGCCTGAGCCCGGGCCGCGCCGCCTCTGCCTGCCAGGGTCTCGCTTGACACCACGCTATCGCGGCCGTTTCGCGCCCTCGCCCACCGGCCCGCTGCATTTCGGCTCGCTGGTCGGCGCGCTCGCCAGCTGGCTCGACGCGCGCGCCCACGCGGGCGACTGGCTGGTGCGCATCGAGGACGTCGACGGCCCGCGCACGGTGCCCGGCGCCGCGCGGGAAATCCTCGCCACGCTCGCCGCCTTCGGCCTGAACCCCGACGAACCGCCCGTCTGGCAGAGCCGGCGCGACGCCGAATACACGGCCGCGCTCGACGCGTTGACGGCGACCGGCCATGTCTATCCTTGCGGCTGCACGCGCAAGGAGATCGCCGACTCGCTGCGCGCCGCGCACGAGCGCCACACCACGCTGGCCTATCCCGGCACCTGCCGCGACGGCCTGCATGGCAAGCCGGCCCGCGCCTGGCGGCTGCGGGTGCCCGACGGCACGGCGGCCGTGATCGGCTTCGACGATCGCTGGCAGGGCCGGCAGTCGCAGGATCTCGCCACCGAGGTCGGCGATTTCGTGCTCAGGCGTGCCGACGGCCAATGGGCCTACCAGCTCGCCGTGGTGGTCGACGATCGAGATGCCGGCATCACCCACGTGGTGCGCGGCGTCGACCTGCTCGATTCGACGGCCCGGCAGATCCATCTCCAGCACTGCCTCGGCGCGCCGACGCCGGCCTATCTGCATGTGCCCGTGGTGGTCGACGCGAACGGCGAGAAGCTCAGCAAGCAGACCGGCGCCAGCGCGCTCGACGCCTCGGCGCCGCTGGTCTCGCTGAACGCCGCGGCAGACCACCTGGGGCTCGGGCTGGCGCCATCCGCGCGTGCCTCGCGCGATGTCTTCTTCTCGGCCGCCACGGCCGCCTGGGCCGCTCGTTTCGGTCCCGGCGCGCGCTGAGCGCGCCTTACGCCGCGCCGCGTTTTTCTCCCGGTAAACGGAAACGGGCGGATGCTCTCGCATCCGCCCGTTTTCAGGCTTTCAGGCCGGATTTCGCTCAGGAAGACGTGCGGCGCGGCATGCCGAAGCCGCCCAGCAGCGCGGCCAGCGGCTGCTTCGACTTCTTCTCGCTCGATGCCGGCTGTTTGGTCGCCTCCTCGGGCTCGCGCGCGCTCGGCGACGGCTCGTAGGGCTTCAGGAAAAACTCGTCGACCGGCGCCTCGCGGCGCGAATGATGGTGATGCGTGCGCTCGCCGCCGTGCCCGTGCGAACGGCGCGGGCCGCGCGATTCGTCGCGATCGCGGCTGCGCTCGCTGCGTTCGCCACGCTCGCCGCGTTCCTGGCGCGCGCGCACCGGCGCGTCGATCGCGAGCGGCTGCAGCGGCAGGTCGCGCTTGATCAGCTTCTCGATATCGGCCAGTTGCTTGCGCTCGTTCGGGCTGCACAGCGACAGCGCGTCGCCCGAGGCGCCCGCGCGGCCGGTCCGGCCGATGCGGTGCACGTAATCCTCGGCGTTGAAGGGCAGGTCGAAGTTGATCACGGCCGGCAGCTCGGCGATGTCCAGGCCGCGCGCGGCCACGTCGGTGGCGACCAGCGCCTCGACCTCGCCGCGCTTGAAGGCATCCAGCGCCTGCATCCGCTCGTTCTGGGAGCGGTCGCCGTGGATCGCGGTGGCGACCACGCCGTCGCGCTCGAGCTGGCGCGCCAGGCGGCTCGCGCCGATCTTGCTGTTGCAGAACACGATCACCTGCTTGAGCGAGCGATCACGGATCAGCTTGACCACCGCGGCCTGCTTGTCGCCCTCGGCGATCTCGTAGACCACCTGCGTGACATTGGTGGCCGTCGCATTGCTGCGCGCCACCTCGATGGTCTGCGGGTTGCTCAGGTAGGTCGAGGCCAGCTTCTTGATCTCGGGCGAGAAGGTGGCCGAGAACAGCAGGGTCTGGCGCTGCTTGGGCAGCAGGTTCAGGATCCGCTGCAGGTCGGGCAGGAAGCCCATGTCGAGCATGCGGTCGGCCTC
Source organism: Burkholderia sp. Ax-1720 (assembly GCF_011753035.1). Lineage (NCBI taxonomy): Bacteria > Pseudomonadati > Pseudomonadota > Betaproteobacteria > Burkholderiales > Burkholderiaceae > Burkholderia > Burkholderia sp. Ax-1720. Next base: position 2,016 of record NZ_VWWK01000279.1, read on the forward strand.
GTCGAGCACCAGCATCTGCACCTGGCCGAGGTTGGCCGTCTTCTGCTGCACGTGGTCGAGCAGGCGGCCCGGCGTGGCGATCAGGATCTCGACGCCGCGGCGCAGCTCGGCCATCTGCGGGTTCATGTCGACGCCGCCGAACACCACCGCGCTGCGCAGCGCGGTGTGCTTCGCGTAGGAATGCACGTTGGCGGCCACCTGGTCGGCCAGCTCGCGCGTCGGCGTGAGGATCAGCGCGCGCACCGGGTGGCGCGCCGGCGAGGCGCTGCTGCTGGCCTGCGGCAACAGGCGCTGGATGATCGGCAGCGAGAAGCTGGCGGTCTTGCCGGTGCCCGTCTGCGCGGCGCCCATCACGTCGCGCCCGGACAGCACGACCGGAATCGCCTTGGCCTGGATCGGCGTCGGCGTCGTATAGCCCTGCTCCGCAATGGCCTTCAGAATGTCGGGCGCGAGGCCGAACTGATCGAAAGTTGCGTCGACGGACGTGGCTGCTGAATCGGACATGGTTGGCGTTTCGCTCAAATGGCGCGGCGGGAATTCGGGTGTGGCCGGGCCGATTGCCGGTGGCCGCACGAACAACACGGTGGAATGAATGACGGAACTGCTGCGACGCGCCGCGCGACGCCGCCACGGCGCCGGGTCGAACCCGGCGCGCCGCCCCGTGCGGCCGAACGCCGACGGAAAGGGCGGTATTGTAGCACTGGCCCGTGACGGCGCCCGTCCGCGCCTCAGGGACGCTTGCGGCGGCCCTGGATCTCCTGGCAGTCCGCCAGCAGCGGCGCCGCCGAGCTGCCGGCGATCTCGTCGCTCAGCGTGGCGGCCGGCCCCTTGGTCCACCAGGTGTAGCGGCCAGCCTGGTAGCGCGCGCCCGAGGCCGACAGCGTGTCGACGAACAGCATCGGCTGGCCGTTCACCGGTACCAGCGCGAAACTCTGGCCGTTGCGGGCCAGCCAGTAGGCGACCCGCACCGGCCGCGCCTGGTTCGCGCACTGGTAGCGGGTGAAGCTGCGCGCGTCGGTATCGATTTCCTCGACGGTCAGCTGCGCGGCCTGGGCCGCCGATATGCCCGCGAGGCCGACCAGCAGGCCCGCGGCGAAAATGATGCGCTTCATGCGCGTGCTCCTTGCCCCTGCCCGGGCGCTGCCATGCCTGGCCAACTCGATCAGGGATCGATCACGCCGGCACAGGCATCGGTCGGCGCGGCCGCCACATGGCCGACCACCGGCACGATCTTGAGGCCGGCCGACGCGACCCGGCACGGCGCCGCGGCCAGGCCGCAGCCCGACACCGCCAGGCACAGCGTCGCGATAAGTACCCATTTCATCTCGAGACTCCTCGGCCGCAGCGTTTGGCTGCCGCGGCCTTCGATACGGTTTGCGTGAAATCGGGCCGGATCGATGCACGCCTTCCCGGCACGGAAAAACACGCACGACCCGCTTCCACCCGGGTGGGCCGGCACCTGCCCCGCCCCAGCCCGGCCGTGCCGCCTCAGCGCGCGGACACGGGCCGGACCGCCGCAGCGGCCCGCTTGGCGCGCTCGCGCGCCTCGTCGACATCGGCGCCGATCGCCACCGCCACGCCCATGCGACGCTTGGTGAAGCTCTCGGGCTTGCCGAACAGGCGCAGGTCGACGCCCGGCACGGCCAGCGCCTCGGCCACGCCCTCGAAGGCGATGCCGGCCTCGTCCAGGCCGCCGTAGATCACCGCCGAGGCGGCCGGCGACGTGAGGGCCGGATCGACCGGCAGGCCGAGGATGGCACGCGCATGCAGCTCGAACTCCGACTGCCGCTGCGAGGCCAGCGTCACCAGCCCCGTGTCGTGCGGACGCGGGCTGACCTCGGAGAACCAGACTTCGTCGCCGCGCACGAACAGCTCGACGCCGAACAGGCCGCGGCCGCCCAGGGCCGTCGTCACTTGGTGTGCAATCTCGCGCGAACGTTCCCGGGCAATCGCGCTCATCGGCTGCGGCTGCCAGGATTCCACGTAGTCGCCGGCGACCTGCAGGTGGCCGACCGGGTCGCAGAAATAGGTCCGGGTTTCCTTGCTGGCCGGGTCGATCGCGCGCACCGTGAGCTGGGTGATCTCGTAGTCGAAATCGATGAAACCCTCGACGATCACGCGGCCGTGGTTCACGCGCCCGCCCGCCATCGCATGCTGCCAGGCCGGCTCGACATCGGCCTCGCCGCGCAGCACCGACTGCCCCTTGCCCGAGGACGACATCACCGGCTTGACCACGCAGGGGAAACTGATCGAGGCCACCGCGGCGCGGAATTCCTCGATGGATTGCGCGAACGCGTAGGGCGAGGTCGGCAGGCCGAGCTCCTCGGCCGCCAGGCGGCGGATACCCTCGCGGTTCATGGTGAGCTGGGTGGCGCGCGCGGTCGGGATCACCTCGGCGAGGCGCTCGGACTCGATCGCGGCCAGCGCGTCGGTGGCGATCGCCTCGATCTCGGGCACGATCAGGTGCGGCTGCTCGGCCTCGACCAGCGCGCGCAGCGCGGCCGCGTCGGTCATGTCGATCACGTGCGCGCGATGCGCGACCTGGTGGCCGGGCGCGTTCGCGTAGCGATCGACGGCGATCACTTCGACGCCGAGGCGCTGCAACGCGATGATGACTTCCTTGCCGAGTTCGCCGGCGCCCAGCAGCATGACGCGCGTGGCGGAGGGCGAGAGCGGCGTACCGAGCCGCTGACCGATCTGCATGAGATTTCCCGCTGAAAAGATTGGGGTGAAGACGTGGATACGACCAAGGCGCGATGTTAACACGCAGCTTCGGCGCGAACCGGCCTGCAGGCGACGACGCAACCGGCGACAGAACGTTTCGCGCCGCCGATGGTCGGCTCGCCTCGCGCGCTCCGACTGCGTTACTCTTACGCCTTTGCCAGCATCACCATGAATTCGAGGAACGAGGCCATGCATAAACCTTCCGCGGCCGCGCGCACGCGCCCCAGCTTCGTCCGTTCGCTGCGCGCGCCGCTGGCCGCGATCTCGCTGGCCGCGCTGGCCGCCTGCGCGATCCCGACCCACCCCGATTCCTCCGCCCCGCCCTCCGATCCGTTCAACCCCGCCGCGATCCAGTTGATCGACGACACCAGCTGGCAGTTGGCGAGCTGGCGCAATGCCGACGGCACGCAGCGCGAGCTGCCGCCGCAGGATCAGGGCGCGAACGGCCAGCCGGCCGTGCCGACGCTGACGCTGTCGACCGCCGACGGCGTGCGCCGCGCCTCGGGCGTCTCGGGCTGCAACCGCTTCGGCGGCACCTATGCCGTGAAGAACGGGCTGCTCAGCTTCGGGCCGCTGGCCGGCACGCGCATGGCCTGCCCGAACAGCGCCGGCGGCAAGCTGGAGGCGCCGTACCTCGACGCGCTCGCGCACGTCACCAAGGCCGGCCTGCAGATGCAGGCGCCGCAACAGCTCTATCTGGTCACGCAGGATGGCGCGACACTGACATTCTCCCGTCGCGACACCCCGTGATCCTGTCGAGATGCGCGGCGGCACGGCGCGCCTCGGCGGCAGGTAATACAACAGGAAGACACAAGATCCTTCCGGCTCGCGGCCCGCGCGCGCGGGCCGGATGCACCGGACGCTCAAACCCGACGGGCCGCGCGCGGCGCCCGTCCTCGTGATCCCACGTTTCCAGGTATGCATACGGTAGTTTTCGGCTGGTTCGGTATTTCGGCCGTCTGGTTCATTCCCCTCGTCTGGCGGCTCGTCAAGGGCATGCTGCCGGGTGGCGCCAAGGGCGGCTCGATCCGTCTGTGGCTCGGCTTCGCGAGCGTGTTCGTCGCGAGCTGCACGCTCGCCACCGCCCTGCCTGGCGACGCCGGCACCGACCGCTTCGGCCAGTTGCTCGCCACCGGCTTCGAGCACGTGTTCGGCCATATCGGCACGCCGCTGGTGATGGTGGTGTTGCTGGTGGCCGGCCTGCCCTGGCTGTTCGGGCTCGACTGGCACACCACCAACGACTGGCTCGACGCCTCCTTCGGGTTCCGCCTGGGCCGCGGCTCGCGGCGAGACGAGGACGAGCCGCGCTCGGTGGCCGACCTGCCGCGCAGCGCCCTGCACCGCGACGAGGACCGCCGCGTGCGGCGCGCCGGCGACGTGCAGCCCTCGACGGCGAACACCATCAACTCGATGGCGCCCAAGCGCAACGGGCGCTTCGCGCGGCCGACGCTGTGGCGGCCCGATCCGAAGCGCGACACGGCGCGCGATGCGCGGCGCGAGCCACG
>NZ_VWWK01000280.1:0-6224 GCF_011753035.1 Burkholderia sp. Ax-1720
GCTGGGGCTGCTGGCCCTGGCCGGCCTGGCCGCCGGCGGCACCGCGCACGCCCAGCTGGCGCCCGGCGCCAGCCTCAACCTCGACGTGGTGGCGACGCCGCGCTACGCCGGCGCCTCGGCCTACCGCGTGCTGCCGCTGCCCTCGGTGGTGCTGCCGAGCGGCGCGATACCGCGGCTCACCTTCTTCACCGAGGGGCTCGACGGCGGCGCGGCCTGGGCGCTCGGCCCGCACCTGAGCGTGGGCCCGCTGATCGGCTTCTCGATGGGCCGCAAGCAGGACGATGCGACCATCCTGAACGGCACGGGCGACCTGAAGAATTCGTTCCAGTACGGCGCCTTCGCGCACTGGCAGGCCGACCGGCTCGGGCTGAACGTGAAATTCCTGCAATCGGCGCGCAGCGGCTACGGCAACCAGGTCACGCTCGGCGCGTCCTACGCCTTGCTGGTGCTGCCGCGCGACCGCGTGACGATCTCCACCGACGCGGTCTGGTCGAACGGCGCGGCCGCGCAGACCGATTTCGGCATCGACGGCGAGCAGGCGGCCGGCAGCCTCGCGCATCTGCCCGTGTATTCGGCCTCGTCGGGCTTCTCGAACGTCGACCTGAGGCTCGCCTACGAGCACCGCTTCGACGCGCACTGGTCGCTGCGCGCCTCGGCGGGCGTCGGCACCCTGCTGGGCGACGCGGCCGACAGCCCGATCGTGGAGCGGCGCACCAGCGTATTCGGCACGCTGGGCGTGGGTTATCGCTTCTGAACCCGCGCGCCGGTTTTTGATTGATCCATACTTGGCGCGGCGGGGTATCGATGCATGATGCCCGCCGCGCCGGGGCCATCCCCCAGAAGGACCATCCGATGACACGATCTATCCGCTTCGCCGCCCTGCTGGCGGTTTCGCTGGCCGCCTCCGCCGCTTTCGCGCAGGGCGCCGGGCTGCAGCAACTGCAGGCGCGCTTCGCCGCCGCCGACACCGATCACGACGGCAAGCTCACGCCGGCCGAGGCGCAGGCCGGCATGCCGCGCGTCGCGCAGCACTTCGCGGAGATCGACGCCGATCACAAGGGCTACCTGACGCTCGAGGACATCGAGCGCTTCCTGGCCGCGCGCCGCGCCCGCCCGGCACCATGAGCCTGCAGCAAGCCGCGAGCGCGCCGGGCCTCGCGCCCGGGCGCATCATCGTGCTCGACGACGAGGCCGAGATCCGCAACATGCTCGAACGCTTCCTGGTCTCGCACGGCTTCGAGGTGCGCACCGCCAAGAGCGGCCCGCAACTGGAGGTGTTCCTGGAGCGCCATCCCTACGACCTGCTGATCCTCGACGTGATGATGCCGGGCGAGGACGGCCTGTCGATCTGCCGCCGGCTGCGCGCGCGCGGCGAGACGCTGCCGATCCTGATGCTGACCGCGCGCGGCGATCCGGCCGACCGCGTGATCGGCCTCGAACTCGGTGCCGACGATTACCTGGCGAAACCCTTCGTGCCGGGCGAGCTGCTGGCGCGCGTGCGCGCCATGCTGCGGCGCCGGCAGATGCTGCTGCGCCAGCGCGATGCGATCGCCGGCGTGCCGCAGGAGCGCGAGTCGGTCGCGCTGCGCTTCGGGCCGTTCCGGCTGGAGGTCGGCCAGCAACTGCTGTATCGCGACGATATGCGGGTGGAGATCGGCCATGCCGAAATGCGCCTGCTCTGCGCGCTGGCGCAGACGCCGAATCGCCCGGTGAGCCGCGCCAACCTGATCGAGCGCGCGCGCGGGCCGCATTACGACGCGGCGCAGCGCAGCGTCGACGTGCAGGTGCTGCGGGTGCGCCAGATCCTCGAGGCCGACGCGGCCGCGCCGCGCCACATCCGCACCGTGTGGGGCGTGGGCTACATGCTGATCGCGGAGCTCGACGCATGAGGATGCCTTGGCCGCGGTCGCTGCTCGGCCGCCATCTGCTGCTGCTGATCGCCGTGGTGCTCGCCAGCGTGCTGTCGACCTTCGCGATCTTCTTCGCCTTCATCCAGAATCCGCGCATCGACGAGGCGGCCCAGCTGGTGGCCTCGCAGACCCGCATGGTGGCCCACCTGCTGGCCGCGCTGCCGCCCGAGGCGCGTCGCCGCGAACTGCTGGCGATCAACGGCGGCGAGCCGGCGACGCCGCCGCCGGATTCGGTCGATCGCGCCCACAGCTACACGCCCAAGCGCTTCCTGCGCTGCCTGCGGCGGAACCTGCCGGCCGACACGCAGATTCGCTGGGAGCGCGGCATGAGTCGCCGCATCTGGGTGCAGATGCGCATCGACGGGCAGCCCGAATGGGTGGTGATCCCGGCGAGCACGGGCCTGGGCCGCTCGCTGCCCGTGAGCCTGATCGCCGAGCTGCTCAGCCTGGCGGTGTTCCCGGTGCTGGGCGCCTGGTTCATGCAGCGGCACATGGCGGCCCGGCTGGGCCGGCTCGCGCGCGCGGCCAAGGCGGTGGAGCGCGGCGCCTGGCCCGCGCCGGTGCCGACCGACGGGCCGCGCGAGCTGGCCACCGTGGCCGAGACCTTCAACCGGATGGTGGCCTCGCTGGCCGAACTCGATGCCACGCGCGCCGAGCTGCTGGCCGGCGTCTCGCACGACATCCGCACGCCGCTCACCAAGCTGCGCATGGCGATTGCCGCGCCCGAGGCCTTCGAGGCGCCCTCGGCGAGCGCCGAGCGCTTCGTGGCCGAGATCGACGCGATCGTCGAGCAGTTCATCGACTACGCGCGCGGCTGGGACAGCGAGGCGGCCGTGCCCGGCGATCTCAACGCGCTGGCCGGGCAGCTCGCGGCCGACTATGTCGGGCTCGGTTACGGCTTCGCGCTGTCGCTCGCGCCGCTGCCGCCGCATGCGTATCGCCCGACCGGCATGCAGCGGCTGCTGATGAACCTGATGCACAACGCGGTGGTCCACGGCAGGCTCGGCCTCGCGGTGCGCAGTTGGGCCGAGCCCGGCGCGGTGCTGATCAGCGTGGAGGACAGCGGGCCCGGCGTGCCGGCCGACCAGCTGCCCCTGCTCAAGCGGCCGTTCCGGCGCGGCGACGATCCCGATCGCCCGCCCGGCTCGGGGCTGGGGCTGGCGATCGCCGAGCGCATCGCGCGCCAGCACGGCGGCCGGCTCGACCTGAGCCTGCGCGAGGGCGGCGGGCTGGCGGCCACGCTGCGCCTGCCGGCGGCGCGCGACTGAGGCACGCGCGAGCTACGCCGGCTCAGATCTTGCGAAGTCGGCGCGAATACGACAATCCGTAGGAAGGCGAACGGAATTGCAGGATCGGGTCGTCGGTCGCCTCGATGCCGTCGGCCATCACCAGCGGATCGAAGTTGATGCCGTAGCTCGGCGCCTGCTCCTGCTGCATCGCGCTCGACAGCGTCAGCGTGCCGGCGTGGATCTCGCGGCGCTCCTTGGGCCACAGCAGGGTAGGGTTGATCACCGGATCGCCCGGCTCGCCGATCGAGACGATCATGTCCCACAGCGCCGGGCCGCGCTGGAGCCGTTCCATCAGGCGCGGTTCCAGGAAATCGCGCGCCGCCTCCTTCATCTCCGCATCGGTCAGCGAGCGCTCGCCGTCGCGCGGCACGAAGCGCCAGCGCACCATCGTCACCTTGCCCGCGCGATCCACGAAGCGGAAGGTGTGGATGCCGTAGAACGCGCAGTTCGTGTAGCTCCAGGGCGGATTCACGGTGCCGAGGAAATGCGCCTGCGCGGCGTGGTCGGGATGGGTGGCGAGGAAGTGCTTGAACACCGCCGGGTCCGGCTTGCCGGTGGCGGGGTCGGGCGTCAGCGCGAAGAACTTGTCGATGAAGGTCTTCGGCATGGTGGCGAAGAACATCGGCGTATGCAGCATCGTCATGTGCTGCAGGGCGCCGCCGGGCAGGCGGAACTGCAGGCCGACGCCGCGCGTGCTGCGCTCGGTGTCGGCCGCGTCGGGGTCGCCGCCTGCCAGCGAGAAGCGGCCCACCACCTCGATGGTCTCGCCGCTGAACATCAGCGAACGCGACAGCTCGGCCGCCGTCGGGCTGCCGACGAACTGGCCGAGCACGCCCACGCCCTTGGTGTGGTTGCGGCGCTTGGCCGGGTGCACGCCGTAGGCGCTTTCCAACGAGTCGAGCGCGTGCTGCGCATCGGCTTCGCCATATTCGTTGCCGACGGCGGGGTGGGCGGCATCGCCCGCCGTGGCCGATGCGGCCGTTGCCGCCTGCGCGGCGACGGGCAGGCCCACCATCGGCGCGACGGCGCCGGCCACGGTCAGGCGCGTGGCGGCGGAAAGGAAGGAGCGGCGGCTCGATTCGGAAGTCTTGTCGGTCATGTTCTTGATCCTGTCGATGTGGGGGTGACATCGGGGTGAACAGACTTGGCGAGGGCTTATTCCGGTGGGCGGCGCGAATCGGGCGCGGAATTTTGTAATGGCATGTGTTGGGATGTTGCGGGGTGACATAGCCGGTGTGTTGGCTGTCCGTCGCGAAACGTGCAAGCCCGCATCGGCAAAAAAATCCGCCCGACTGGGCGGGCGGAGAATAGAGGCCGGTCACCATGCGCGTGACCGGTATGGATAGTGATCCGGCGCGCCGCCCGGAACAATCGGAATACTCCTAAAAAACGGCGATTCCCGCGAATTTTTTTGCGCTCTCGAGCTTGACCGCCGACAGGCCTCACCAGCCGAACTTGGCCTCGACGCCGACATAATCGGCATTGCGCGCGCCGAGCGCCCGCAGCGAATCCCCGACGTTGAAATGCACGGCTTCCAGCGCGAGCGCCACGTTATCGCTGACCAGCCAGTCGGCGCGCAACTGCGCATACATGCCGGTCCAGCGGCTGCCGTGGCCCGCCGTGCCCGGCACCACCGCCATGCCCTGGCCGTAGACGGCATCGGCGGCGGTCTCGCGCCACTGGAAGCCGAGCGCCGTCATCAGCGTGAGTGTCGGCGCGAGCTTGAACGTCAGCGAAGGCTTCACGTGGATCAGGTTGCTGTAGCCCGTGTAGCCGGCCAGCGTGAAGTAATAGCCGTTCGGGAACAGCGGGTTGAAGGTGCCGACGTGGCCGTTGCCGGGATGGCTGTCGCCGGAGGCGCCGTCCACCTGCAGGCCGAGGCGCGGCGTGCCGGGCAGCGAGGCGAAGGTATAGCCGCCCAGCGCGCCGAAGGCCCAGGCGCCGATGCTGGCCGCGCCTACATGCCCGGTCTGCCCCATCGCTTCCACGTCCCAGTCGAACGGCGCGCGCTTGCCGGCGTAGCGCATGTCGAACACGTCGCGCCGCTCGTTGCCGGCGGCATCGAGAAAGCGCGCGCCGTCGCGCTCGTAGCGCGACCAGTAGGCCGACAGGTCGCCGGGGCCGAAGCTGCTGCGCTCGACGCGCAGGCCGCTGAACTTCAGGTGGCGGTTCGAGGTGTCGTCGAAGCTGTCGAGATCGCGATACTGCACCGGCCGCGTGAGATAGCCGATGAAGCGCCACTGGCCGATCTCGTAGTCGCCCCACAGCGCGTCGAAGGCCTGCCGCACATTGGGGCCGTCGCGCACGGCGATGAAGCGCTGCAGATCGAAGGCCATCTCCTGGCGGCCGATGCGCGCCTTCACGGTGCCGGCGCCGAGCTGGCCGACGTAGGCGACGAAGGCCTGCTCCAGGTCGAGCGGGTTCTTGTCGACGGGCGACACCGAATCCTTGCCGAATGGACGCGCATCCTCGAGTTGCACGAAGGCCTGCACATGCTCGCCGAAATGCGCATCGGCATGGACTTGGGCGCGCTGGATCAGGTAGCCGTCGGCGCGGCCGCTGCCGAGCCCGAACAAGGGCGCGTCGTTGAATTCGAAACGCTCGCGCAGGTTCGCGCCGAGCGAGAGATACCAGCTCGGATCGCCCGACAGCGGAATGTACTTGAGCGCGTCGAGCGGTTTGCGCGGCAGGCAGGGGGCGGCGAGCGCGCCCCAGTTCTCCTGCCAGCGATTGAAGCCCGGCACGGGACGTCGTGCCTGGCAGGCCGCGGCGGGCGCCTGGGCCGGTGTTTGTGCCGAGGCCGCCGCCTTGGGTTCGCCGCCGGTTTCGTCCGCGGCCTCGGCGGCGGCCGTGCCGGCACCCGTCAGCAGCAGGCCCGCGATCGCCGCGATGCCGGCGGCTCGTTCGATGCGACGCGCGCGTGGCGTGGTCGAGCTCATGATCCCCTCGTGATGATTGGCGAATGCCATCGTGGAAGCCGTGGAAGCGCCGCGCGAGCCGGGCCGCGCGGCGGGCGAGGTCAGGC
>NZ_VWWK01000281.1:0-5917 GCF_011753035.1 Burkholderia sp. Ax-1720
TGGCAGGCGCGCCGGCCGCGGGTGCAGGGGCAGGGGCAGGGGCAGGCACGCCGGCCGCGTCGAGCGGTGACGGCAGCGGCACGCCGGTGCAGTCCTCGGCGGGCACCAACGGCCCCGGCTCGGGCACCGACGTCTCCAGCCTCGGCGGCGACAACGCCCACAAGATCGCGGCCTACCTGCAGGACAACCTCGGCCTGAACAAGACGGCGGTGGCCGGCGTGCTCGGCAACCTGCAGCAGGAAAGCGGCCTCACGCCGAACATCAACCAGGGCGGCCAGATCGGCGCGCCCTCGGCCAACAATGCCGACGACGACGGCCACGGCTACGGTCTCGCGCAATGGGGCGGCGTGCGCAAGGAAGGCCTCGAGCAGTTCGCGGCCTCGCAGGGCAAGTCGCCCCAGGACCTGGGCGTGCAGCTCGACTACCTCGCCAAGGAAGTGAAGGAGAAGCCGGGCCTGGTGGACGCGCTCAACAACGCGGGCTCGGCCGATGCGGCCGCCAGCGTCTGGTGCAAGCAGTTCGAGCTGGCCGCGGATCCGGAGATGCAGAACCGCGATCAGTACGCCCAGCAGTTCCTGAGCCAGGGGCTGTAGGCGCAAGCGTCCCGCCGCGCGCGGCGGGACCGCTCGGGCGCTTCGCGCGAGGCGCCCGAAAAAGAAATGGCCGGCATCGCGCCGGCCATGGGTCGTGCTGGATCGGCCGTCAGCCTTCGCCGCGCGAACCCGGCAGCGTCGGCATGCGGATCTGGTCCGAGGTGGCGCCGTCGTCGCGCACCGACTTCGCGATCATCGTCGCGCCGATGTGCCAGGGGTTGGCATACGAGGCCCAGGGCTGCGCCAGCGAGGCCGTGAGGCTGTGCCGGGCATGCACGGTGGCGCCGCCACCCGGCGCGACAACGTTTGCGCGGTCGGCTGGCAAGGGGGCCGCGTTCGGGCGTGATTGCGGCGCGCAGGCCGGCGCGAGCTCCGCCATGGCGCGCAGCGAGGCACCCGGCGAGGCTTCGAGCAGCGCCGACAGCTTGTCGTCCTGCATCTCTTCCTGGGCACTCGCCTCCAGCGCGCTGCCGTCGGTCTGCTCGATCCGGTAACCGTGCGCGTACATGGTGCGCAGCGCCACGCCCGATTCGCCGGTCAGCTCCAGCTTGCGGCGCAGCTTGTAGATATGCTGCTCGAGCCGCCGGCCGACGATGTCTTCCGTGCTGCCCCAGATCGCGCCGGCCAACTGGCGGCGCGTGACGTATTCGCCGGCTCGCGAGAACAGCAGCCAGGCGATCGCGAATTCGCGCGTGGTGACGCGCACGGTGCGCCCCGCGATTTGCACGGTGCTGGCCTGCTGGTCCAGCGTGTACGCGCCTAGCGTGACGCGCTGCTCGTCGCGCGGGGCCGGCTCGGCCTCCACGCGGCGCATGGCGCGAAACGCGCGCGCGGCGAGTTCGTTGCGATCGAACGGCGCGAGCACCACGTCGTCGGCGCCGGCGTCGAAGGCGCGCTCCAGGCTGTCGCGATCGGTAAACGTGCCGACCACCAGCAGGGGCGCCCGGCGGCCGCCATAGAAGGCGCGTCGCGCGAACACGGTGCGCGTGCCGTCGATGCCGGTGGCGGCATCGACCAGGATCACGCGGTAATCATCGCGATAAAGGCCACGCGCCAGGGCGACATCGTCGTCGAATTGAATGCATTCGACCGAGGCATCGAGAAAATGCTGGCGCAGTCGTTCGAACATGCTGACGTTGGGCGTTAATACGGCGAACTTCAACCTGACCTCCTCTCTACTTGTCCCGTCGTGAAATGAACCGGCAGGCTACTGGCACGGAGCGAAAGTACAGGCATCGAAAAACCAAGGATGTAACTTATTGTTAACCGCCGGAAAGAAATTGCCAGTTTTTGGGGCTTGCAGGCACATCTTTTTCGAATCATGGAATGTAATGTTTAGTTTTTCACCTAAACATAAACTTTCGATATGAAACTGTAAGCTTGGAGCGCCTGGGATCAGACAAGATCGTAAGGGGATCGTCAGATACCTAGAATCAGGTAAAAATCAGGCAACACCAGCTTCCTTTCCATTTGTAATGTTCGCTGATATTTGGTGAGTAATTCCCGGCAATCTTTTAAATGAAGCGCGCGAATACTTGTGCAGATGCAATAAAAAATCGCATATCTTAATGACGCGATTTAATCAAGAAATCAAAAAGATGTGCTAGCGCGCCGCGGCTGCCGGGCGGTAGACGAGATAGGTGGCGAAGTAGGGGACGTAGAGCTGGGTGCCTTCCAGGCGGCAACTGTCGCTGGCGGGGAGGCCGCCGCGCGTGTTGATCCGGATCACCGTGCTGACGCGCGTCATGCGGCCGTCGCGGCCGCCGCGCGCGCGGGTGCTCGCGTCGATCGTGTAGCGGACCCAGGGCAGGGCGCTGGCGTCGACGATGGTGGCCGCCTCGGTCTTGCCGACCGCGAAGCTGCCGTCGTGGGCGAGGAAGTAGCGGCCCGGCGTGACCGCGCCGACGCTGCGCCCGCGCGCATCGATGAGGATGGCCTCGGGCCCGTAGGGCTGCCAGCGCAAGGCCTGGCCCACGCTCGCGCCGGGTGCGTCGGTGGCCTGCGCCGGCACGCGATGGCAGCGGTAGACCTGGTCGCCCGCCGCCGTCAGCGTTTCCTGCCAGGCCTCGGCATGCGCGCCGCGCAGCGAGTCGGGCACCGCCGCGTCGGGCGGACCCGGCGGGCGCGTCGCGCAACCGGCGAGCAGCGCGAACGCGAGGCCCAGCCCCAGCCCCCGCCCGAACGAAACCCGGCCTGCATGCGATGCGCGATGCGCACCACGACGATCGACGAACGAAAACACGTGCATGGCCGCGCCACGGAGAGTCGGTAAACCCATATCAGACAGGAAGCGCGCCACCGCCGCGTACCGCGATACGAAGCCGTGCGCGACGAGGCGCAGCGACTCGCCCCTGCCTTCGCGGGCCGCCGAGGCCCGGCTTGCATGCGCTTCGCATTTCCGGCAGGGGGTTCGGATCGACGAAGTTTCGATATGCAGCGGTTGACTAGTATTGGCAACGGCATAGCGCCTCCTATGAACAGGCGGCGTGTGACGTGACACCTTGAACGTCGTACTCGGTACCCATTCATAGGAGGCCAAACCATGAATTTCTCAGGCGGAATCAGCCTGCCGAACACTGCCTCGTCGCTGCTGGGCGGTGCGAGCCTGTCGAGCCTCACCTCGCAGGTCGCGCAACTGAAGCAGCAGGTCGACCAGCAGGTCAGCATGCTGGCCGGCTCGGTCATGCAGCAACTGATCGGCCAGATCCAGCAGAGCCTGGCGCAGGCGCAGCAACTCGCGCAGCAACTCGGCGGCGGCCAGTCCGGCGCGGGCGGCCTGCCCGGTGCCGGCGGCGATGCCGGCGGTGCCGGTGACGTGGGCGGCGACGGCGCGCTGGGCGGCATCGGCGGCGCGGGCGTCGGCGGCGCGGTGGACAGCACCGGCATGACGCCGCAATCCGCGGCGGGTGCCCTGAGCTCCTACATGTCGCAGAACGGCGTCGACCCGATCACGCCGAACCAGCTCTACCAACTGGCGCAGAACCCGCCGGCCGGCACGCCGCCGGATGTCTCTAAGGCCGCGCAGTTCATGCTGCAGAATCCGGACGTGTTCAAGGCGATCGAGACGCACGACGTGCCGGGCGCCGACGGCAAGGCCGGCATCGGCGACATGCAGTGGGCCGCGCAGGGCGGCGCCGACGGCACGCAGGGCTCGCAGGCGCCGACCATGTCGGACGGCTCGCCGGTCACCATGCAGTCGGCCGCGGGCGCGATCGCGGCCTACGGCCAGCAGAACGGCGTCGGCACCACCGATCCGAACTCGCTCTACCAACTGGCGATGAACCCGCCGGCCGGCACGCCGCCGGACGTGCAGAGCGCCGCCAAGTTCATGCTGCAGAACCCGAGCGCCTACCAGGCCATCGAGACGGCCGACGTGAAGGGCGCCGACGGCCTGTCGTCGATGGCCAACTTCCAGAAGGCCGCGCAGGGCGGCATCGCCGATCCGACGGCCGGCGCCTCGCCCACCGCCACGGCTTCCGATTCGTCCTTCATCGGCGGTTTCTCCCCGCAGATCATGATGAGCATGATGGGGATGGGCGGCATGGGAGGGATGGGCGGCATGGGTAGCCTGCAGATGCCGAAGCAGCAGGACGACGACGACAACGCGTGATGGCGGCGGCCCGTTCCTCGCGGAACGGGCCGTTTTGTCATTCGCGTTCGCGTGGGGCCGCCCGGTGCCGCCCCGCGTTTTCCATTCCAATTCAATTAGCCGCGTGCCATGACATCCCTCAATCCGCTTTCGTATTCCCAGACCATGAACGTGCCGACCACGGACCTCAGCGGTTCGTCCGGCGGCGGGATACAGGACGCGCTCCAGATGATGGAGCAGCTCAACCAGCAATTGCAGGCGATGGTGCGCAACCTGGCATCGGCGGCACAGCAGCAGAGCGGCGGCGATGACGGTGGCGACGCGGCGCCGGCCGGCGGCTCGCAGATGCCGCAGATGGACCCGTCCTCGCTGGCGCAGGATCCCTCGATGAGCGGCGCGGGCACGCTCGGCGGCGCCGCGGGTGCGGCAGGTGCCTCGGGCGCGGCCACCGACGACGGCAAGTACGCCGCGCTCGACCAGTACAGCCAGAGCAACGACCAGTCCGACCTCGCGAAGTGGTCGGACCTGGCCTCGCCGGACCAGGGCGTGTCGCTCGAGCGTCCGCTGGCGGCCATGCAGATCCTCAGCGGCAAGGCGGGCCCCGACGGCCAGCCGCCGACCGAGGCGCAGAAGGCCGCGGCGATGCAGTTCGTCAACGACAACCCCTCGCTGAAGACGGCGCTGCAGAACACCGGCGCGCTGAAGTCGGACGGCACGATCGACACCAAGAAGATGCAGGGCTTCATGGGCCAGGTCAGCACCAACCTCGACCAGGCCGATTCGGATATCAAGGACTACATGAAGAAGCATCCCGACGCGGATGCCGATTCGGTCAACGTGGAGCGCTCGGCCGGGCTGATGAAGGCCTACAACGCGATCGCGGGCGAATCCGAGGGCCACAAGTCCAACGGCAAGAACGGCAACAACTACACGCACGGCGGCAAGTCGGGCGGCGGCCTGACCACCCAGCAGCAGGTCGAGGACCTGCAGAAGAACTCGGGCTTCAGCTCGGCGCTGAAGTCGGCCGCGACGGCCTTCGGCTCGGACGGCGGCTTCGACGACCTGGACCGCAGCGGCGACGACAAGGCCACCAAGAAGCGCGACCAGATCTATTCGACCAAGAACCTCGACCACTTCCTCAGCGACGACGCGCCGACCACCCAGGCCGGCTCGCAGCAGTTCCTGCAGGACGCGAGCCTGCAGAACATCACCGGCAACACCGATATCAGCTCGCTGAACGGCGACATCATCCAGAACCCGCAGAACTACACGCCGCAGCAGAAGGCGGCGGTGATGGTGAAGTTGATGGAGACCCTGGTGGACGTGCAGGCCGGCGGCTCGGACAAGCTGCGCAACGTCGACAAGACGGTGGCGGCGCTGCAGCAGGACATCCAGAAGCTGGCCAGCGACCCGGCCACGGCGGCCTACCTGCAGCAGACGGTGCCGCCCGAGATGCAGAAGATGTCGGGCGAGTTCCAGGGCGGCGGCGGCGTGAGCCAGGCCGGCAGCGGCGCGGGCGATGCTGGCGGCGACGGCACGGGCGCGGTGGGCGGCGGCAATGGCGACCAGCAGGCCGGCAACACCATCGACGACGTGCATCGCGGCCTGAGCGACGCCAAGACGGTCACCCAGACGCTGGGCGACCTCGCCAAGGGCGAGGGCTTCATGGGCATCGGCGGCGACAGCGCGGCGGCCGAGGCGGCCGGCGCGGCCGCTACCGGCGGCGCCGAGGGCG
>NZ_VWWK01000282.1:0-5922 GCF_011753035.1 Burkholderia sp. Ax-1720
CGCGGGAGCCGCGGATCCGCGCATTGGCGCGGGCGCTGGCCGGGCTCGCCGCCGAGGAGGCGGACGGCGCGGGCGCCTGAGCGCGGCGGGTTGCCGAGCGCCGCATCGGCCTTCGCGAACGGCCTTGGGCGACGTGAGCTTCCGGTATGCGCCGCGTTCGATCCAGGCGCCCCGAGCCGTCCTCAGCCACGATCCGGCGGCGGCGTATCGGCGGGCGCGCCGGCCGGCTTGCCCGATTCGCGCTCGGCCGGCGTGGCCGGATCGGCATCCTCGGGTATCGCGCCGTCGTGCGCCTCGCGCGCGAGCACGTTGCGCTGGGGGTTGGCGATGCGGATGCCGCGATCGCGGAAGGTCTCGGCGATGCGGCGATTGAATTCGCGCTGCACGCCCCAGCGCGTCGAGTCCTTGCACTGGATCTGCCCGGACATCGCGATCGCCGCGCCGTCCACCGAATCGATGCCCCAGTAGCTGAAGTCCGACAGGATGCCGTCCTTGTACTGCGGATCCTCGCGCAGCGCCGCGCCGATCTCCTTGAGCGTGGCCACCGCCAGGTCGACGTCCTCGCCGTACTGGATGCTGACCTTCACCGCCGCGTTGCCCAGGCCGCGGTTGGTGTTGTTGACGGTCGACACCGAGCTGAACGGCACGGTGTGCAGCGAGCCGTCGCCGGCGCGCAGCCGCACGGTGCGGATCGACAGGTATTCGACGGTGCCCGACACGCCGGCCAGGGTGACCCAGTCGCCCACCTGCATGGCGTTCTCCATCAGCAGGAAGATGCCGGTGATGAAATCCTGCACCAGCTTCTGCGAGCCGAAGCCGAGCGCGACCCCGAAGATGCTGGCGCCGGCCAGCAGCGGCCCGACGTTGACGCCCAGTTCCGACAGCCCGGTGAGCACCACCACCAGCGCGATCATCACGAACAGCAGCGAGCGCAGCATCGGCAGCAGGGTGCGCAGGCGCGCGGCGCGCACCAGGTTGCCCTGCTGGGTCCAGCTGTCGAGCCGGCGCTCGATCGCGATATTGGCCGCTTCCCAGACCAGCAGCGCCACCGCCGCGGCGATCGCGATCGTCACCAGGGCCGAGGCGAGCCGGTGGCCGATGGTGCCGGCCTCGAAGGCGCGCAGCACCGGCACGCCCCAGATCTGCAGCAGCAGGACCAGGGTGACGATGCCGATCACGCCGGAGACGATCTGGCGCGCCAGCGGGTAGTAGCGATAGGCATGGCGATGCACCAGCGTGCCGCGTTCGCTGTCGCGCCGCTGGAACAGCCGTGCGAGCGCGCCGAACACGATGATCGAGACGATCCGCATGCCGATCATCACGGCAATGGTGCGCCCGCCCAGCGCGAACAGCACGTGGTAGCCGTTGTGCACGTCGAGCGCCCAGACGAACCACAGCGCCATCACGATGAACACCGCGGCCGGCGCCCAGGCATCGGCCAGCGCGTTGCCGAGCACCGTCACCGACGGATTGCCGGCCGCGTGGGCGCGGATGCGCGCCGCCACCGGGCGGCTGCACTGCAGGATCAGGATCGACACCATCACGTGGCCCACCAGCGCGACGGCCTTGAGCAGGGCCAGGTGGCCCGCCTCGCTGAGGCCGAAGTTGGCGGCGATCTCGACCACCGCCGCGCAGCCGCCCACCACCAGCCCGATGCGGCGGATCCACTGCTGCGTGAACACGGCCCAGCGATCGCTCATGTGCAGCAGGCGCAGGTTCGGCGCGTCGGGCTGGAGGAACAGGCGCGTGACGATCGCCACCACGCGGCAGATCACGTAGATGTCGATCAGCGCGCTGATCGCGTCGGCCGGCGGCGTGTCGTCCTCGGTCAGCATCGACATCGCCAGCGTCGCCACGCCGACGAACACCAGCACCGGGATCGCCCGCAGCGCCAGGCTCACCAGCGCGCGCGGCATGCGCCGCAGCAGGGTGCTGTGGTGCTGGGCGTGGCCGCGTCCGCGGGTGGCGTGGGCGCTTTGTCGGGCGTCCTGGCTTGCGTCGTCGGCGGGGGCGGTGGCATTCGCCTCGGCGGCGGCGATCGAGGGCGCGGCCTCGCCGCTTGCCGCGCCGGCCGGCTTGGCTTCGGCTTCGGCTTCGGCGCTTTCGTCGTGGTGGCCGTTGGCGCGACGCGCGGCCAGCGCCGCCAGCGCGCGGCGCAGCAGGCGCCGCGCGAACCATTCGATCGCCAGCGCCGGCAGCAGCGCGCCCAGGATCAATTGCAGGAAGTGCATGAAGTCGGCGCGTTCGTCGCCGTGGGTGAGCTTGCTGCGCCACCAACTGCCGACCGAGCCGACGTCGAGCAGCGAGCGCAGCGAATCGCGCAGCGCATTGCCGATCTGCGCGGCCCAGTGCGAGCCCTGGCGCACCAGTTGCGAGGCCAGGCCGTTGGTCTGGAGCGCGACCGGCGTGGACGCCGCCGATGCCGGTGCCGCGCTTGCCGCGGAAGCGGCGCTGGCCGCGCTGGCGGGCACCGGCGTGCTCAGTTCGCCGGCCGCCGCGATGGCGCGCAAGGTGGCCTCGAACTGCGCGCGCTGCTGCGTGTTCTCGAGCACCGCGAGCGCCTGCTTGGCCTGCTGCGGGGTGAGCGGCGGCACGGCGCCGGAAGCGGCCGAGGCCGGCGCCGCGGAGGCGGGCGCGGCCGCATGGGCCGCGGTGACGACGATGGCCAGCAGCCAGCCGATCAGGATCTGTCGCATAGGGAATGGGTGGGGCTCCGCGTCGGCGGCGGCCCGTCTTGGAGAGCGTTGGCAGGACGTTAACATGATTGCGTCCCGCCCCGATTAGTTCCGCCGAGCCTCGGCTCGCGCTCCGGCGGCGCGAATCGTCCCGGGCACCGACAGCCGATCGTCAGCTTCGGCGCGGGAACGCGTTTCGCTACGGTTGCCGGGTTGTTGCCAGGTTGGCTGCCGCCGCGCTGTCACCATGACAGCGCGGCGACTGTCGTCGCGAACCGTCTCTTGCCGCGCGGGCCCGCGGATCCGATAGTCGGGCCGCGGGCCGCTTCGCGTTCCGCCGCGCCCGACGGCGCGCTTCGACACGGAGGACGACACGATGCGATGCTCATTTCCCGCGCCGCCGAGGGCGCATTGGCAACGGCCGAACATGGCGGCGACCGGGCGCGGTACGCCGGGCGGCGGCTTCGGTGACGCAAGCGGCGTGCCGCTTCCGGCGCGCGTGCGCATCGTCGAGGTGGGGCCGCGCGATGGCCTGCAGAACGAGGCGACGCTGGTTGCGACCGCAACCAAGGTCGAGCTGGTCGAGCGGCTGGCCGATGCCGGGCTCGGGCATATCGAGGCGGCCGCCTTCGTCTCGCCGCGGCGTGTGCCGCAGATGGCCGACGGCGCCGATGTGCTGCGCGCGCTGCCCCGTCGCGAGGGCGTGGTGCTGTCGGCGCTGGTGCCGAACCGGCGCGGGCTGGAGGCGGCGCTCGCGGCGCGCTGCGACGAGGTCGCCGTGTTCGCGGCGGCCACCGAGGCCTTCTCGCGAGCCAATATCGAATGCTCGATCGCCGAGAGCCTCGCGCGCTTCGTGCCGGTGATCGAGGCCGCTCGCGAGGCGGGCGTGCCGGTGCGCGGCTACGTGTCCTGCGTGATGGGCTGCCCGTACCAGGGCGAGGTCGCGCCGGCGCAGGCGGCGGCGGTGGCGGGCGAGCTGTACCGGATGGGCTGTCACGAGATCAGCCTCGGCGACACGGTCGGGCGCGGCACGCCGCTCGCCACCCGGCGCCTGGTGGAGGCCTGCGCGCGCGAGGTGCCGCTCGCGGCGCTGGCCGGGCATTTCCACGATACCTGGGGGATGGCGGTGGCCAACGTCTGCGCGGCGCTGGCGGCCGGCATCGCCATCTTCGACGCCTCGGTGGCGGGGATCGGCGGCTGCCCGTTCTCGCCGGGCGCGACCGGCAATCTCGCCAGCGAGGACCTGGCCTATCTCTGCGAGGGGCTGGGGATCGAGACCGGCGTGGACCTGGCGCGGCTGGTCGAGGCCGGCGAATTCATCTCGCGCGCGCTGGGGCGGCCTGGTGCCTCGCGGGTGGGGCGGGCCTGGCGAGCGCGGCACGCGGCCGGTGCGGCGGCCTGTGCCTGAGCCAAGCCCAAGCCGCGCGCGCCTGACGCTCAAACCAGGCGCAGATCCTCCACCAGCGGATCGCAGACCAGCATGTAGCCCGGCGCGTGCGTGATGCAGATCGGCGGGCGCGCCTCGATCACGGCCGCTTGCGGAGTGACGCCGCAACCCCAGAACACCGGCTGCTCGCCGGCGCGGATCTCGGTGGGCTCGCCCTCGTCGGGGCGGTTCACGTCGGCGATGCCGATCGCGGCCGGATCGCCGACATGCAGCGGCGCACCGTGCGCGCCGGGCAGGCGCGCGCAGACCTCGAAGGCGATCGCGGTTTGCTCGGCCGTGTAGGGCCGCATCGAGACCACGGTAGGCCCGCGGAACGGCCCCACCGGCACGGTCGGGATCGCGCTGCGGTACATCGGCACCACCTTGCGCTCGTCGACGTGCCGCACGCTCAGCCCGGCCTGCTCCAGGGCATGTTCGAAGGACAGCGAGCAGCCGATCACGAAGCCGACGAAATCGTCCTGCCAGAGCGAGGCGATCTCGCGCGGTTCGTCGACCAGCACGCCGTCGCGCCAGACGCGGTAGCGCGGCAGGTCGCGGCGCAGGTCGAGGTCCTCGCCGAGCGCGGGCAGCAGCGGGCTGCCCGGCTCGGTCATGCCGATCAGCGGGCAGGGCGTCGGATTGGCGCGGCAGTAGGCGGCGAAATCGTCGGCCCAGGCGGCCGGCAGGATCACCAGGTTGCCTTGCGCGTGGCCCGGCGCGGCGCCGCTGGTATTGCCGTCGTAGCCGGCGCGGAACGCCAGCCGCGCGGCGCGGGGCGTGTCGAGCGCGGGTGCATCGGGCGAGGCGTGCAGGGCGCCTGAGTCGATCGTGTTCATCCGGGAGCGATCCTCATTCGGTCTTCATGCGGTCGTCATTCGAGCGCGGCATCGGCCGTCTCGCGCATCCTCAGCAGGGCCAGGCCGCCGATCACGAGCGCGCCCACCATCAGGAAGGCCGGCGACATCAGGTTGCCGGTGCTGCCGATCAGCGCGGTGGCCAGGTAGGGCGTCACGCCGCCGCCGAGCATCGCGCCGAAGTTGAAGCTGAAGGCCATGCCGGTGTAGCGCACGCGGGTGGGGAACTGCTCGGCGTAGGTGGGGTAGCCGACCGACTGCACGGCCGGCATCGGCAGCGCCACCACGAACATCGCCAGCGCGGCCAGCGCGAAGCTCTGCTGGTTCATCAGCACCATCATCGGGAAGATCAGCGCGATGTAGCCGGCGAAGCCGACCAGCAGCACGCGGCGCCGGCCGATGCGATCCGACAGCCCGCCCCACAAGGGCATCAGCGCCGCCATCGCGAGGCTGATCACGGCCATCAGGGTGAACACGCTGGCCTTGTCGTACTTCAGGTAGCTGGTCAGGTAGATGTTCATGAAGATGAAGCCGACCCAGTAGCCGGCGTTCTGGCCCAGCGATATCAGGAACACCTTCAGCAGGGCCGCGCGGTGATGCGCGAACAGCTCGGAGAGCGGCGCCTTGACGGTCTCGTGGCGCGCGGCCGACTGGCGGAACGCCACCGATTCGTCCACGCGCTTGCGGATCAGCGCCGACAGCAGCACCAGCGGCAGCGCCGCCAGGAACGGGATGCGCCAGCCGCCGGCGTGCATCTGCTCGGCGCCGACCAGGGCCGTGGTCAGCCCGCAGACGGTGGCGGCCAGCGCCCCGCCGATCGCCACGCCCACCGGCGTGAAGGCGCCGTAGAAGCCGCGCCGGCCGCGCGGCGCCGATTCGGCGAGATAGGTGGCCGCGCCCGTCACCTCGGCGCCGGAGAAGAAGCCCTGCGCGAGGCGCGCCAGCAGCAGCGCCACCGGCGCGGCCA
>NZ_VWWK01000027.1:0-64909 GCF_011753035.1 Burkholderia sp. Ax-1720
CGGCACCGGCGCGGAGGCGGCGCCGCCGTTGAACGCGCTGGCGTCGCCGCCGCTCGCCGAGGGCGACGAGGCCGCGTCGGCGGGCGGGGCCGGGTGCGAATCGTCGCTGCAGGCGGCCAGCATCAGCGTGATCGACAGGACGGACAGGGCAGCCGCTCGGAACATCTCGGATCTCCTTGGCGCGGGCGGGTTGAGGGTGGGTTGAGGGCGGGCCATAGTATCGCCCGCCGGTGCGACGCGCGCGTGAAGCCCGGCGCGAGCGTGCCGCGCCGTCCGGCTCGGGACCGCCCGGCAGGCTCAGGCCGTCAACGCCGCCTCGGCCCGCCGAACCGTCTCGATCACGCGCCGCATCCTCTCCACCAGCGCCTCGCCGGCCGGCACGAAGGGCAGCCGCAAGGCGTTCGCGCACCAGCCCTCGTCGGCCAGCGCGGCCTTCACCGGCGCCGGGTTCGGTTCCTCGAACAGCACCTGCACCAGCGGCTGCAGCGCCACCGCGAGCCGCCGCGCCTCGGCCAGCTCGCCGGCCAGGATCCGCTCGCGCACCCGCACGTGCAGGGCCGGGAACAGGTGCGCCGAGCTCGCGATCGCGCCGTGCGCGCCCACGCAATGCGCCGCGAAGTTCTGGTTGTCGTCGCCGGAGAACACGCGCAGCGGCGTCTCGTGCACGAGCCGCATCATCCGGTCGATCGAGCCGCCGCATTCCTTGATGCCGGCGATCCGCGCGTCCTCGGCCAGCGCCTTCAAGGTATCGAGCTCGACGTTCACCCCGGTGCGATACGGGATGTTGTAGACCAGCAGCGGCAGGTCGGCGGCTTGCGCGAGCGCCTCGAAGTGGCGGCGGATGCCGTCCTGGGTCGGCCGCACATAGGTGGGCGGCGTGACCAGCAGGCCGTCGGGCGCGAGCGCGGCCAGCTCGCGCGCGCGCTGCACCGCGCCGCGCGTCGCGCTGTGCGAGAGCCCCAGCACGATCGGCGCGGCCGGCACGGCGGCGCGCAGCGTGGCGAACACGGCGGCCTGTTCGTCGGCGTCGAGCAGGGCGCCCTCGCCGGTGGTCGCGCAGGCGACGAAGCCGGCGATGCCGGCCTGGCCGTGATGCCGGGCGAGCCGCGCGAGCGCGTCGTGATCGACGGCCTCGCCCGCGAAGGGCGTGACGATCGGCAGCCAGATACCGGAAAAATCGATGGACATGCAAAACCTCGGTCGGGAACGTGGTGATGGAGGGAACGTTCCGCCGGCGGGCGCCGGACCGGGGAGTGGCAGGGTCGAGCGACCCAGGTGGATTCCCGTCCGGCTTCACGCCTGACGGGACGCGACTCCCCGTCAGTCGAGAAGTCGTTTTTTCAGTTTCAGCACGGCTGCGCGCGCGAGCACGGCGGCCGACCCGGACGAGGCGGCGCGAAGCTGGCAGGGCGACAGGAGCGAAATCGCGAAGGGCGACATGGCGGGACCGTGAGGAAACGAGCGGCCATCTTAGCATCGCGCCGCGCCCGGCGACCAGCCCCGCGCGGCGGCCGGCACGTCGTCAAATGACTTTTGGTTGTGACCTAAGGACGATTGAATCTTAGGGCCGCGCGATGCGCCTCGCTACAATCGCCGATCAGGTTTACCAACGGCTGACAGGCCGACCAGACCAACCACACAGGGGTTTCGATGAACCAGAAGCAAGGGAT
Source organism: Burkholderia sp. Ax-1720 (assembly GCF_011753035.1). Classification (NCBI taxonomy): domain Bacteria; kingdom Pseudomonadati; phylum Pseudomonadota; class Betaproteobacteria; order Burkholderiales; family Burkholderiaceae; genus Burkholderia; species Burkholderia sp. Ax-1720. The sequence goes on from NZ_VWWK01000027.1 coordinate 1,671, forward strand.
CGGCCGCTGGCTGATCGCGGGCGCGGCGGCGGCGATCGTCGCGGCGGCGCCGGCCGCGCACGCGGACACCGCGTTGCTGAACGTGTCCTACGACGTGACGCGCGAGCTCTACAAGGATATCGACGCCGGTTTCGCCGCCGCCTGGAAGCAGAAGACCGGCGAGACCGTCTCGATCCGCCAGTCGCACGGCGCCTCCAGCGCGCAGGCGCTGTCGGTGCTGCAGGGCCTGCAGGCCGACGTGGTCACCATGAACCAGCCCAACGACATCGACCTGCTCGCCGAGCGCGGCCAGCTGCTGCCCAAGGACTGGCGCAAGCGCCTGCCCGACAACAGCTCGCCGTACTCGACCACCATGGTGTTCCTGGTGCGCCACGGCAACCCCAAGCAGATCCACGACTGGAGCGATCTGGCCAAGCCCGGCGTGCAGGTGGTGATCGCCAATCCGAAGACCTCGGGCAACGGCCGCTACGCCTACCTGGCCGCCTGGGGCTACCAGAAGCTCAAGGGCGCCAGCGACGAGCAGGCGCTCGCGTTCGAGAAGGCGATCTTCCGCAACGTGCCGGTGCTCGACGCGGGCGGGCGCGGCGCCACCACCACCTTCACGCAGCGCGAGATCGGCGACGTGCTGGTGACCTTCGAGAACGAGGTGGCGCTGATGGACAGCGGCAGCTCGGGCCAGCAGTTCGACGCGGTCTATCCGTCCAGCAGCATCCTGGCCGAGCCGCCGGTGGCGCTGGTCGACAAGGTGGTCGACAAGAAGGGCACGCGCAAGGTGGCGCAGGCCTATCTCGACTACCTGTATTCGCCGGCCGGGCAGGAGATCATCGCGCAGCACCACCTGCGCCCGCGCGATCCGGCCGTGCTCAAGCAGCACGCGGCCGAGTTCAAGCCGCTCAAGACCTTCAGCGTCGAGCAGGTGTTCGGCAGCTGGGACCAGGTGCAGAAGACGCATTTCGCCGACGGCGGCACCTTCGACCGGATCGTGGTCGACCGGAAGTAGGCGGGCCGGGCGGGGAAACGAGACGGGAGCGCCGCGGCGCTCCCGTTTTCATTCAGCGCCGCGCAAAGGTGCGCCAAGTCTTCATTGCGAGGCCTCGACCAGGGTGCGCTCGAATTCCGCATGCGCTTCCTCGAGCTTGCGCTGGCGCTCGGCGATCTTCTTCGCGCCCTTGCCGGCGGCCCGGGCTTCCTGAAGCTCGCGCTGGCGCTGGTCCAGCTTGCGCTGCGCCGCGTCGACCTTGCGTTGCGCGTCGCTGCGCAAGCTGGCATCGGTGCAATTGGCATTCAGTTGCGCGAGCGCCGTCTCGAGTCCGTCAACGCGCGCCGCATTGCCATGGGCCCGGGCATAGTCGATCTCCCGTTCGATCGCGCCGCGCTTCGCGTCGCAGCTGCGGGGCTGGGCGGAACACACTGCCGGCAGGATCGCTGCGGCAAGCAGGCAAAGCTTGATCGTCATGTTCATGCGGGTCCTCGTGTCATGTCGGGTGGGCAGGCGCGGACGAGCCGGGATCGGTTCGTCCGCGCCATGGTACTGCGCGACGCGCACGGCGCCGTCGGGGCTCAGAGGCTGGCCTGGTTCATGCGCTTGGACAGCGCCTCGGCCTGCTCGCGCCGTTCGCTGTAGCGATCCACCAGATAGCTGCCGGCGCCGCGCGTGAGCAGGGTGAACTTCATCAGTTCCTCCATCACGTCGACCACCCGGTCGAAATAGGGCGACGGCTTCATCCGGCCGTCCTCGTCGAACTCCTGGTAGGCCTTGGCCACCGAGGACTGGTTCGGGATCGTCAGCATGCGCATCCAGCGGCCGAGCACGCGCATCTGGTTGAGCGCATTGAACGACTGCGAGCCGCCGCTGACCTGCATCAGCGCCAGCGTCTTGCCCTGGGTCGGGCGGATCGCGCCGCTCGCGAGGGGGATCCAGTCGATCTGCGACTTCATGATGCCGGTCATCGCGCCGTGACGCTCGGGCGAGCACCAGACCATGCCTTCCGACCATTGCGCGAGCTCGCGCAGCTCGGCCACCTTCGGATGCGTTTCCGGCGCGTCGTCGGGCAGCGGCAGGCCATGCGGATCGTAGAGCCGGACCTCGCCGCCCATCGCGCTCAGCAGGCGCGCCGCTTCCTGCGCGAGCAGGCGGCTGTAGGAGCGTTCGCGCAACGAGCCGTGCAGCAGCAGGAAACGCGGCGCGTGATCGGGCGCGGGTTTGCCGAGCAGCTCGGCGAGCGCCGGCACGCGAAACGCGGCGGCGTCCAATTGCGGCAGCAGGGTATCAAGCGGGGCGGACACGTCGGCCCTCCGCGTCGATCACCGGTTCGCCGTCCTCTTTCGCGAACGGTCCTCGCGGGCCCGCCGGCAACAGCTCGAGCACCGTCTCGGAAGGACGGCAGAGCCGCGTGCCGCGCGGCGTGACCACGATCGGCCGGTTGATCAGGATCGGATGCGCGAGCATGAAGTCGATCAACTGCTCGTCGCGCCAGGCCGGATCGTCGAGCCCGAGCGCCTCGTAGGGCGTGTCCTTGCGGCGGAGCAATTCGCGAGGGGCGATGCCCATCGCCGCGATCAGCCCGAGCAGCGTGTCGCGATCGGGCGGCGTGAGCAGGTAGTGGACGATCCGCGGCTCGATGCCGGCGTGGCGGATCATCGCGAGCGTGTTGCGCGAGGTCCCGCAATCGGGGTTGTGATAGATGGTGACCTCGCTCATGAGGCTCTCCTTGGGAAGTCAGGCGCGCTCGTACCAGGCGCGCGAGCGGTTGACGACGCGCACCACCAGCAGCATCACCGGCACCTCGATCAGCACGCCCACCACGGTGGCGAGCGCGGCGCCCGATTGCAGGCCGAACAGGCCGATGGCGGTGGCGACCGCCAGTTCGAAGAAATTGGAGGCGCCGATCAGCGCCGAGGGGCCGGCGATCTCGTGCCGCTCGCCGAGCGCGCGGTTCAGCCAGTAGGCGAGGCCCGCGTTGAACAGCACCTGCACCAGGATCGGCACGGCGAGCAGCGCGATCACCAGCGGCTGGCGCAGGATCGCCTCGCCCTGGAAGCCGAACAGCAGCACCAGGGTGGTCAGCAGGGCGGCGATCGACCAGGGCCCCAGCGCGGCCAGGGCGGCCTCGAAGCGCGCCGGGCCGCGCGCCAGCAGCCGCTGCCTGGCGAACTGGGCCAGCAGCACCGGCAGCACGATGTAGAGCAGCACCGAGGCGCCCAGCGTCGCCCAGGGCACCGCGATCGCGCTCGCGCCGAGCAGCAGGCCCACCAGCGGCGCGAAGGCGAACACCATGATCGCGTCGTTGAGCGCGACCTGGGACAGCGTGAACAGCGGGTCGCCGCCGGTCAGCTGGCTCCACACGAATACCATCGCGGTGCAGGGCGCGGCGGCCAGCAGGATCAGGCCGGCCAGGTAGCTGTCGAGCTGCCCGGCGGGCAGCCAGGCGGCGAAGCATTGCCGCAGGAACAGCCAGCCCAGCAGGGCCATCGAGAACGGCTTGACCAGCCAGTTGACGGCCAGCGTGACGCCGATGCCGCGCGCGTGGCGCCGCAGCCCGGCCAAGGCGCCGAAATCGACCTTGATCAGCATCGGCACGATCATCACCCAGATCAGCAGGCCGACCGGCAGGTTGACATGGGCCAGCTCCATCCCGCCGACGGCCCCGAACAGCCCGGGCAGCAGGCGGCCGAGCGCGATGCCGGCCAGGATGCAGAGCACGACCCAGAGGCTCAGGTAGCGTTCGAAGCGGCCGATGGCGGGTGCGGCGGCGGGGCCGCGCCCCGTGGCGGGCGAGCTGGGCATGGCGGGCGGGATCAGGAGGAAGGGGGCGAGGGCGGGCAGCAGGCGGGCGCCTCGGTTGCCGCGCAGGCCTGGCCGGCGCAGCAGTTCTCGGTCAGGAAGCCCATCAGCGCGTTCATCTGCGCATAGTTGGCCGCGTAGATCATGAAGCGGCCGCGCTGCTCGACCGTCACCAGGTCGGCGTGCGTCAGCTCCTTCATGTGGAACGACAGCGAGGAGGGCGCGATGCCCAATTGCTCGGCGATCTGCCCGGCGGCCATGCCGGCGGGGCCGGCTTCGACGAGCAGACGAAAAACGCCCAGGCGGGATGCCTGGGCGAGAGCCCCGAGGGCGCGGACGGCTTGGTTCGTTTCCATGTTTCGATAATAGTTGAAATATAAAAACGAAGCGAGGGAGATTTGCGGCTGATCAAGGTGCGCGAGATTTCTCTCGAAATTCGTGAAATCTGCGAGGGAATTTGCTCGATTCGAGGCCTGGCGAGCAGGATCAGAAAAATAATTCTTCTTATGACGGCGAAAAATAGTGCCAACAGATAGCGACAGACAGCCGCAGCCCAATCCCCGGAGACAAGCCTCATGACCGCCCGACCGCCGCTGGACGGCACCCCCGCCCTCGCCGACTACCGCCTCACCGACAATCTCACCGCCACGCGCGGGCGCGTGTTCCTGACCGGCACCCAGGCGCTGGTGCGCCTGCTGCTGATGCAGCGTGCCCGCGACGCCGCGCATGCGATCGACTCGGCCGGTTTCGTCAGCGGCTACCGCGGCTCGCCGCTGGGCATGGTCGACCAGCAGATGTGGAAGGCGCAGAAGCTGCTCGACGCGGCCCGCGTGCGCTTCCTGCCCGCCATCAACGAGGAGCTGGGCGGCACGGCGGTGCTCGGCACGCAGCGCGTCGAGGCCGACCCGGAGCGCACCGTCGAGGGCGTGTTTGCGATGTGGTACGGCAAGGGCCCCGGCGTCGATCGCGCCGGCGACGCGCTCAAGCACGGCAACGCCTATGGCGCCTCCCCGCATGGCGGCGTGCTGGTGGTGGCCGGCGACGACCACGGCTGCGTCTCGTCCTCGATGCCGCACCAGAGCGATTTCTCGATGATCGGCTGGCAGATGCCGGTGGTGAATCCCTCCAACATCGCCGACATGCTGGAGTTCGGTCTCTACGGCTGGGCGCTGTCGCGTTTCTCGGGCACCTGGGTCGGCTTCAAGGCGATCTCGGAGACGGTGGAGTCGGGCTCGACCGTCGATCTCGACGCGCTGGTCACCGACTGGCCCGAGCCGCCCGCCTTCGAGGCGCCGGCCGGCGGCCTGCACAATCGCTGGCCCGACCTGCCGAGTCTGTCGATCGAGGCGCGGCTGGCGGCCAAGCTCGAGGCGGTGCGCCACTTCGCGAAGCACAACAGCATCGACCGCTGGGTGGCGCCGAGCCCGCGCGCGAGCGTGGGCATCGTGACCTGCGGCAAGGCCCATCTCGACCTGATGGAAGCGCTGCGGCGGCTCGACCTGACGGTGGCCGACCTCGACGCGGCCGGCGTGCGCATCTACAAGGTCGGCCTGTCCTTCCCGCTCGAGACCACGCGGCTGGAGCGCTTCGTCGAGGGGCTCGAGGAAGTGCTGGTGATCGAGGAGAAGGGCCCGGTGATCGAGCAGCAGATCAAGGACCATCTCTACAACCGCGTCGCGGGCGCGCGTCCGCGCGTGCTCGGCAAGCACGACGCGCAGGGCGCGCCGCTGCTCTCGGCGCTCGGCGAGCTGCGGCCCTCGCGCGTGCTGCCGGTGTTCGCCGACTGGCTGGCGCGGCATCGCCCGGCGCTGGATCGCCGCGAGCGCGTGGTCGAGCTGATCGCGCCGGACATCCTCTCCAACGAGGCCGACGCGGTGAAGCGCACGCCCTACTTCTGCTCGGGCTGCCCGCACAACACCTCGACCAAGGTGCCCGAGGGCTCGATCGCGCAGGCGGGAATCGGCTGCCACTTCATGGCCTCGTGGATGGAGCGCGACACCACCGGGCTGATCCAGATGGGCGGCGAAGGCGTCGACTGGGCCGCGCACGCGATGTTCACCAACACGCGCCACGTGTTCCAGAACCTCGGCGACGGCACCTACTTTCATTCAGGCATCCTGGCGATCCGCCAGGCGGTGGCCGCGCGCGCCACGCTCACCTACAAGATCCTCTACAACGACGCGGTGGCGATGACGGGCGGCCAGCCCGTCGACGGCAGCCTGTCGGTGCCGCAGATCGCGCGGCAGGTGGAGGCCGAGGGCGTGTCGCGCTTCGTGGTGGTATCCGACGAGCCGGAAAAGTACGACGGCCATCGCGACCAGTTCCCGCGCGGCACCACCTTCCATCACCGCGACGAGCTCGACGCCGTGCAGCGCGAGCTGCGCGACACCGACGGCGTGACGGTGCTGATCTACGACCAGACCTGCGCGGCCGAGAAGCGTCGCCGCCGCAAGAAGGGCGAGTATCCCGACCCGGCGCGGCGCGCCTTCATCAACGAGGCCGTCTGCGAGGGTTGCGGCGATTGCGGCGTGCAGTCGAACTGCCTGTCGGTGGAGCCGGTGGAGACGCCGCTGGGCCGCAAGCGCCGCATCGACCAGTCCTCCTGCAACAAGGACTATTCCTGCGTGAACGGCTTCTGCCCGAGCTTCGTGACGGTGGAGGGCGCGGCGCTGAAGAAGGCGGCCGGCATCGCCTTCGACGAGGCCGCGCTGGCCGCGAGCGTCGAGGCGCTGCCGCTGCCGGCCGCGCGGCTCGACGCGGCGCCCTACGACATGCTGGTGACGGGCGTGGGCGGCACCGGCGTGGTGACGGTCGGTGCGTTGATCAGCATGGCCGCGCACCTGGAAGGCAAGAGCGCCTCGGTGCTCGACTTCATGGGCTTCGCGCAGAAGGGCGGCTCGGTGCTGTCCTACGTGCGGATCGCCGCGCGCGACGAATGGCTGAACCAGGTGCGCATCGACACGCAGCAGGCCGACGTGCTGCTGGCTTGCGACATGGTGGTGGGCGCCAGCGCCGAGGCGCTGCAGACGGTGCGCCACGCGCGCACGCGGATCGTGGTCAACACGCACCGGATCCCGAACGCCGCCTTCGTGCGCGACCCCGACGCGAGCCTGCATGCCGACGCGCTGCTCGACAAGATGCGCCACGCTGCCGGCGAGGACTTCGTGAGCGACTGCGATGCCCAGGCGCTGGCCGCCAGGTTCCTCGGCGACAGCATCGGCGCGAACATCCTGATGCTCGGTTTCGCCTGGCAGCAGGGGCGCGTGCCGGTCTCGCTGGCCGCGCTGATGCGCGCGATCGAGCTGAACGGCGTGGCGGTGGCCGCCAACCGGCTGGCCTTCGCGATCGGGCGCATGGCCGCCGCCGATCCGGCCGGGCTCGATGCGTTGTGGAACGCGCGGCATCCGCTGCCGCAGGTGGTGGCGCCGCGCACGCTCGACGAGCTGGTCGAGGATCGCGCCGGGCGGCTCGACGCCTATGGCGGGCGCCGCTACGTCGAGCGTTACCGCGCGCTGGTCGGCGCCGCGCGCGCCACCGGCGACGAGCGCGTGGCCGAGGCGGTGGCGACCACCTTTTATCGCCTGCTGGCCGTGAAGGACGAATACGAGGTGGCGCGGCTCTATAGCGATGGCAGCTTCCGCGCGGCGCTGGCCGCGCAATTCGAGGGCACCGCCGGCAGCGACTACCGCCTGCGCTTCCACATGGCGCCGCCCACCACGGCCAGGAGCCGCGACGGCGCGCGGCCGAGGAAGCAGAGCTTCGGCGGCTGGATGTGGCCCGTGCTCGGCATGCTCGCGCGCTTTCGCGCGCTGCGTGGCAGCCTGCTCGATCCGTTCGGGCGCACCGAGGAGCGGCGCATGGAGCGCGCGCTGGCCGACGATTACGAAGCGACGATGACGCGCGCCTTCGCGGTGCTGCAGTCGCGGTCGGCCGAGGTGGCCGAGGCGGTCACCGCGCTGGCGGCGCTGCCCGCCCGCGTGCGCGGTTACGGGCCCGTGAAGCTGGCCAGCGTGGCGGCCATGAAGCGCGCCGAGCGGCCGCTGGCGCTCGCGGCCGGGCTCGAGGCGAGCACCAGCGCGGCGGTCGCGCATGCCATCGAGTCGATCAAGGGCGGCGGCGCGCTGCGCGGCATCCCGGTGGTGGTGGCCAAGTGAACGGCGCGGCGGCGGCCGGCGTGAGCCGTCGCCGCCGCACCTGCTTGCCGATCGAACGATCGTCGGGCTCGCGCCCTCAGACCAGCCCTTTCTTGCGCGTCGACAGCGCCGTCTCCGACAGGTCGACCTCGCGCATCAGCTTGCCGAGCGTCTCGTCGTTGATCTTCTGCTCGGCGCGCATCCGGTACAGCGCCGCGCGTTCGGCGCGCACCGCCGCGATCTTCATCTGCAGCTCCATCTTCTCGGCCTGCTTGGCCTCGGCGCGCAGCGTGGCCGCGTCGTCGGCCTCGTCGAGGCTTACCAGGCGGCGCCGGTAGAGATCCATCACGCGCGCGGTCAGGTCGGCGCAGCGTGCCGCGTCGGCCTCGTCGAGCGTCTCCGTGAGCGTGTCGTGGGTCGCGTCGATCGCGCGGATCGCGGCCTGGGCGGCCGCCGCGCGCGCCGCGCGTTCCTCGTGCGCATGCGGGTTCGGCGTGGTGCGCAGGCCGCGCAGCAGCAGCGGCAGGCCGAACACGGCCACCAGCAGCGAGCCGAGGATCACGCCCGAGGCGATGAAGATCGCCGTGTCGCGCCCGGCCAGCGGCGTGCCGTCGCCGAGCGCCACCGGCAGCGACAGCACGCCGGCCAGCGTGATGGCGCCGCGCACGCCGCCCACCGTCATCAGCGCCACGGTGCGAAAGCCCGCCCAGGAGCCAGTCATGCCGCGCCGCGCGGCGCGCTTGCTGGCGAACCAGCGCAGCAGCCAGACCCAGGCGAAGCGGATCAGGTAGAGCGCGGCCATCATCGCCAGCACGTAGCCGATCATGGCCGCCACCAGCGCATCGCTCTCGTGGTGCGCCGACAGCAGCGCGCGGCCGATGATCTGCGGCATCTGCAGGCCCAGCATGATGAACACCATGCCGTTGAACACGAACTCGATCATCGACCAGGTGCTCTCGGCGCGCACCCGCGCGGCCACCGTGCTGCTGCGCGAGAAGCTGGTGTAGTTCATCATCATCCCGGCCGCCACGGCCGAGAGGATGCCTGATAGTTCGAAGTGCTCGGCGATCAGGTAGGAGGCGAACGGGATCAGCAGGGTCATCACGATGCCCGGCGCCGGGTCGCCTTCCTGGGCCGCGTTCAGGAAGCGCGTCGACAGCGTGCTGAACAGCCAGGCCAGCAGCGCGCCCACCGCCAGCCCGCCCGAGGCGACGATCACGAAATTGAGCGAGGCCTCGCGCAGCGAGAACACGCCGGTGAGCGCCGCGGCGATCGCGAACTTCAGCGCGACCAGGCCCGAGGCGTCGTTCATCAGCGCCTCGCCTTCGAGGATGTGGGTCAGTTGCGCCGGAATCCGGCCCTTGCCGGCGATGCCCGACAGCGCCACCGCGTCGGTCGGCGAGAGCACCGCGGCCAGCGCGAAGGCGACCGGCAGCGGCAGGCCCGGGATCAGCCAGTGCGCGAAATAACCCACGCCGACCACGGTGATGAACACCAGCCCGAAGGCCAGCATCAGGATCGCGCGCCGCTGCAGGTAGAGCTCGCGCTTGGGGATCCGCCAGCCGTCGGCGAACAGCAGCGGCGGGATGAACAGCAGCATGAAGATCTCGGGATCGAAACTCACGTGCAGGCCGAGCCTGGGCCAGGCGAGCAGGGAGCCGATCGCGATCTGCACCAGCGGCAGGGGCGGGCGCCAGGGCAGCAGCCGGATCGCGATGCCGGACAGCGCGACGGCGAGCAACAGGATGAGGACGGTGAAAACGATTTCCATCGATACGGGGGGCTCTCTTGACGGTGGCGGACCGGCCGAGTGTAGCGCGCACGGGCGAAGGGCGTCGTGCCGCCTCGCACCAAATCGGTGCGAGCCAGGCACCGCGATCCGGCAAGAAGCCGCGACCAGCAAGCTTTTTCGCCGATCCATGCAGTGAGCACGAAGCTTGCTTGTAGCTGACTGATAACACGATGGAATGAAACGAGGGTGCAATGATGATCGGATCGATTACGCGTCGCGCGCCGTGTCCGGCGCCGGCATTCGGGAGGGTCGCCACATGATGATGACGACCATGCAGCAGGAGCGTGCGGCGCCGGCGGCGACGCACGGCGCGGGTTCGCCTTATCGCTTCGAGCGCGAGGTCACCTCGGGTTTCGAGCGGGTCGCCTCCAGCCACCGCGAGCTGGCGCTCTCCAGCGTGTTCCAGCCGATCTTCAGCCTCTCGCACCAGCGCGCGATCGGCTACGAGGGCCTGCTGCGCGCGCACGACGCGCTGGATCGGCCGGTCTCGCCGCTCGACGTGTTCGGCGAGGCGGCGCGCCACGGCGAGGCGATGCAGGTCGACCGGCTGGCCCAGGCCCTGCACCTGGAGAATTTCTCGCTGCTCGGCGCCGAGCGCGAATGGCTATTCCTGAACGTGCATCCCGGCGTGCTGACCGACCCGTTCCAGGCCGCGGCGCTGCTGGCCAACCTCAAGCGGCTCGACATCTCGCCGCGCCGCGTGGTGCTGGAGGTGCTGGAGCAGCGCGCCGACGATCTCGAACGCCTGGCCGACGCGGTGCACGATTTCCGCGAGCACGGCTTCCTGATCGCGCTCGACGATTTCGGCGCGGGGCATTCGAACATCGAGCGGATCTGGCAGCTCAATCCCGACATCGTCAAGCTCGACCGCATCATGCTCTCGCATGCCCAGCATCGCCGCGGGCAACTGGCGATCCTGCACGGGCTGGTCACCCTGCTGCACGAGGCCGGCAAGCTGGTGCTGATCGAGGGCATCGAGACCGAGCACGACGCGCAGGTGGCGCTGGCCTGCGAGGCCGATTTCGTGCAGGGCTATTTCTTCGGGCGGCCGGCGCCGGGGCTGTCCGACGGCGTGACGGCCTCGGCCTGCATCGGCGAGCTGACCGAGCGCTACCGCCTGCAGACCGAGGCGCGCGAGCGGCGCGACGCGCAGCGCATCGCGCCCTACCTGCGTGCCTTCGAGCGCGCGGCCGAGCGGCTCGCGGCCGGCGAATCGATGGACGAGGTGTGCTGGAACTTCCTCGCGCTCGACGACGCGGCGCGCTGCTTCCTGCTCGACGGGCAAGGGCGGCAGGCCGGCAGCAACGTGGTGCTGCGCGCCGATCGCGCCCAGCACGAGACGCGCTTCCTGCCGCTGGTGGAGGCGCAGGGCGCGAACTGGCTGCGGCGCCCGTATTTCCGTGCGGCGATCGCCGAACCGCAGCGCGTGCACGTGACCAAGCCCTACCTGTCGATCAACGAGGCGCTGCCCTGCGTGACGCTGTCGATCGCGATCCGGATCGGCGATGCGCTGCGCGTGCTGTGCGGGGATATCGACTGGCGGGAGGGGGAGTGGGTGGTGTGAGGCAGGGCATGCGCCCGCGTTCGCGCGCGGGCGTTACCGTGTCTTACCCGATGTTGCGGCCGAGCGACAAGGATAGGTGACACGATTGCTTGTAAATTGAAAGTATTTTGTAAAAATGAAGAAAATTTGACGGTGGCGACAACAACGGCGAGGAAAACGAAAAGGCGAAATGAAATTCCGCTATCGTTTTCCATGAATGCTGTCGGAATGATCGAAAATCGTCGTAAGTGATATGAGCAAGACGATGTCAAATCGGGAAATCTTGAAAATAAATCCATTAAATAAAGATTTGCGATCGACAAATCAAGTAATGAAAAATTAGGAAAAATCCTCCAAAAGCCTGAACGGGCGAGACCGATGGTCTCATAGAGGGTGAAAAGAAAACGTAATGTCGTGCCGTGTAGGGTGTCATTCGGCGCGTTCGAAACAGGCTTGCCCATTACGTTTCAAGCGTGTTGAATGTTGCCGCTCGTTACCATCGTGGATGAACCGCGAGTCACGAGATACGGGGCGCGGCGTCCGGGGACGCAGGCGAGACAGCATTCGATAACAAGCGGATCGAGATAATCGATTCGCGGCACCGGCACGATGAGAGTCGAGCGTGCCGGGCAAAGACCAGCACAATGAACAACAACATTGACCGGCAATGCCGGTCACTCAAGCGCGCGCGTGATGCCTGGGCCGGGTGTCGCGCGCATCGGGGCATGTCGCGCCGGCTCGTGTCGTTTGCCGGTGCGATATGGGCAGCGCTGCATCTCGCGCTCGCGTCGGCGCAGTCCAGCGATCCGCTCGCCGAACAGGAGCAGCGGCGCCGCGCGCAGGAGCAGGCGATTGAGCGTGAGCGTGCCGCGAATGCGCCGAACGTCGCCCTGCAGCCGGCCGAGCGGGCCGCCCTCGATGATGGCAAGCTGCCCGACGAATCGCCCTGCTTCCGGATCGACGAACTGGCACTGGAAGTGCCGCGCGGCCTCGCCGAGGATGTCGAGGCAGCGGGCGCGCGGGCCTTGCTGCCGAATCCGCTGTTCCCTGGCGAACTGATGTTCGCGAACGACTACCTGCAGCGCTATCGCGGGCAATGCATCGGCACGAACGGGCTCAACCTGCTCGTGCATCGCGTGATGGCGTTGCTGATCGCGCGCGGCTATTCGACCACGCGCGTGTTGATCGGCCCCCAGGATCTCTCGAGCGGCAAGTTGCGGCTGCAACTGATTCCGGGCGTGATCGGCGCGATCCGGTTTGCCGATCCGAAAACCTACGGCACCTGGCGCAATGCCTTCCCGACCGGGCCCGGCGATCTGTTGAACCTGCGCAAGCTCGAGCAGGGGCTCGAGCAGATGAAGCGCGTGCCGAACCAGGACGTCGACATGCAGATCGTGCCCGGCGCCTCGGCCGGAGAAAGCGACGTGGTGATCGCGGTCAAGCGCGCCAAGCCGTGGTCGCTCACGCTCGGTGCCGATGACAGCGGTTTCAAGACGACCGGCGCCCTGCAGGGCAGCGTGAGCCTCTCGATCGACAATCCGCTCGGCCTGTCCGACCTGCTCAACATCGGCTACACCCACGACATCAACGGGCACGAGAGCAAGTACGGCACGCATGGGGCGAGCGCCTACTACGCGATTCCCTGGGGCAACTGGACCTTCACCGCGACCGCCAGCGAATACGATTACCACCAGCAGATCGCCGGCGCCTTTACCACGCTCGTGTCGAGCGGCAAGTCGAAGACCTTCGACCTGAAGGCGGAATACCAGTTCTACCGCAACCAAGTGCAGAAGAACATGGTCGAGTTCCGCGTCGGCAAGCGCTTCAGCGAGGCCTTCATCGACGGCACCGCGATCGACGTCCAGCATCGCGACAACAGCTACGCGGAGATCGGCTGGGAGCACAAGCACTACCTGGGGGCCGCGCAGCTCGACAGCACCATCGCTTATCGATGGGGCGTGCCCTGGTTCGGCGCGCAAGCCGACCTGCCACCCTCGGCGGGCGGCACGCCGACCTACTACTACCGGATGGAGACGCTCGACGCGACGCTGAACGTGCCGTTCGCGGTCGCGTCCACGCCGCTGCGCTACTCGCTCACGGTGCGCGCGCAGAACACCGGCAATGCGCTCTATCCGACCGAATTCTTCTCGATCGGCAGCCGCTACACGGTCCGGGGCTTCGACGGCAATACCATGCTGGCCGCCGAGAAGGGCGTGTTCGTGCGCAACGAGCTCGAACTGCCCCTGCCGCGTTTCGGCCAGGCGATCTACCTCGGCCTCGACGGCGGCGAGGTGTTCGGCCATGAAACCGCCAACCTGCTCGGCCGCCACCTGATCGGCGCCGTGATCGGCCTGCGCGGCAGTCTTCTCCAGCACGTCAGCTACGACGTCTTCCTCGGCGGCCCGCTCCATCAGCCCGCCGGCTTCCCGAACCGCTGGCCGGTTGCGGGCTTCAGCCTGAGTTTCCTGCTATGAACAAGCATATCCATCGTGTCATCTTCAATGCGGCTCGCGGCCTCTGGATGGTCGTGGAGGAAACCGTCACCGGCTCAGGCAAGGGGCGCTCGGCCGGCGTGACGCGGCGCGCCGGCGGCGCGCGCGCGAACTGGACCTTCGTCGACATGCTGTCGATGCGCCATCTCGCCTTCGCGGCGCTCTGCGCGCTCGGCATGCAGGCGGTGCCGGTCGATGCGCAGGTGGTCGCCGCGCCGGGCGCGGCGGGCAGCAAGCCGCTGGTCGGCGTGACGGCCAACGGCCTGCCGATCGTGCAGATCTCCACGCCGAACGCCGCGGGCGTGTCGAACAACGCCTACACGCAATACAACGTCGGCGCGCAGGGGCTGATCCTCAACAACTCGCAGGGCACCGTGCAGACGCAGCAGGCCGGGCTGGTGGCGGGCAACCCCAACCTCGTGTCGGGCAGCGCGCGCGTGATCGTCAATCAGGTGATCGGCGGTAGTGCCAGCCAACTGCTCGGTTATACCGAAGTGGCGGGCCAGAGGGCCGAGGTGGTGGTCGCCAATCCGGCCGGGATCTTCTGCAACGGCTGCGGCTTCATCAACACGAGCCGCGGCATCCTGACGACCGGCACGCCCGTATTCGGCGGCACCGGCAGCCTCGATGCCTTCCATGTGACGGGCGGACAGATCCAGATCGGCCAGGCCGGGCTCGACGGCAGCACGGTCGACCAGGTCGACCTGATCGCACGCAGCGTCGCGATCAACGGCAAGGTCTGGGCGGCGCAGTCGCTCAACGTGGTGGCCGGCAACAACGACGTGCGCCATGACGATCTCGGCGTGCAGTCGCTGGGCGCGGATGGCGGCAGCCCGACAATCGCGATCGACGTTTCGCAACTGGGCGGCATGTATGCCGGCAAGATCCGGCTGGTCGGCACCGAGACCGGCGTCGGCGTGAACAGCGCCGGCACGATCGCTTCGCAGGCCGGCGACGTGGTGGTCAACAGTCTGGGCCAGGTCACGCTGTCGGGTACCACCAGCGCGAGCGGCAGGCTGGCGATCGACGCCACCGGCGGCGTCACGAATAGCGGCAGTGTCTATGCCGTGCAGGACGTGACGATGAATAGCCAGGGCAAGATCGGTAACACCGGCACCATCGCCGCGCTCGGCAATACCGTCGTGACGGCGGGCAGCGTGGAATCCAGCGGGACGCTCGGCGCGGGCGTCGACACAAATGGCAACGTGACCGGCAAGGGCACGTTGTCGATCAGCGCCGCGGGCGCGGCGAGCACCACGGGCCATCAGACGGCGGGCGGCGATCTCGTCATGACGGGCAGCAGTCTCGACCTGCGCGGCGCGCAAACCGCCGTCACCGGCAATGCGACGCTGAGCGCGACGGGCGCGGCCGGCGACGGCGGCGGGCTCAGCCTTGCCGGCTCGACACTGAATGCGAACGGAGCCCTGATCGCGAACGCGGCCGGCGCCTTCTCCAACGACCAGGGGCACCTCGCCACGAGCCAGCTCACGATCCATGCGGGCACGCTGTCGAATCGCGGTGGCGTGCTGAGCCAGAGCGGCGCGGGCGACACCGCGCTGAGCACGGCAGGCGCCTTCGACAATGGCGGCGGAACCATCACCACCAATGCGCAGGCGCTGGCGATCCAGGCCGGTAGCCTCGGCAATGTCGATGGCCGGATCAGTCAGGCCGGCAGCGGGACGCTGAGCCTGCGAAGCGGCGCGCTCGACGACACGCGCGGCGGCATCGCGACCAACGGCCAGGCGACGATTTCGGCCGCGGGCATCGTGAATGCCTCCGGCTCGATCACGGCGGCGGGTGCGCTCCAGATCGTCTCGCAAGGCGACCTCGACAATACGGCCGGTCGCGTCGAGGCAGGCGGCGCGCTCGACGTCTCGGCAGCCGACGTGAGCAACGCGGCCGGCCGTATCGTCGCCCAGCGCGACGGCGACCTGAGCCTGCGTGCCAGCGGACGGATCTCGAGCAGCGCGGGCACCACCGCCCAAGGCGAGGCAGGCGGCCTGATCGGCAGCAACGGCAACGCCGTGGTGCAGGCCGGCGCGCTGCTCAACAGCGGTACCGTGACGGCCGCCGCCCATCTCGACCTGACGGTGGCGGGAGCGCTCGACAATAGCGGCGGTTCGTTGAACGCGGCCACGCTGGCGGCCCACGCGGCGTCGCTGGGCAATGCTGCCGGCGTGATCAGCGCGGCCGAGGTGTCGCTCACGGCGCCGCGGCTCGACAACAGCGGCGGGCGCATCAGCGCCAATACGCTGAGCCTGGCAGCGACGGACCTGCTCAACGAGCACGGCACGCTGATGCAGGTCGGCTCGGGCACGACGCGCATCGACGTGAGCGGCACCCTCGACAACGCCAACGGCGGCCTGATCCAGGCGGACAGCACGGACCTCAGCCTGGCGCCGGCGAGCCTCGACAACGACGGCGGCACCATCACGCATGCCGGGGCGGGGACGCTCGGCCTCGATGCCGGCGGCGGCGCGGGCAGCTTCAGCAACCTCGGTGGCTCGATCGCCAGCAACGGGCAGATCGCGCTGGCGGCTGGCCGTCTCGACAACACGCGTGGCACCATCAGCGCGCAGGCGGGGCTGACGGCCCAGCTCGTCGGCGAACTGGACAACACGCAGGGCAAGCTGGCATCGAACCTCGACCTGTCGATCGTCGTCGGCGCCGCGCTGAACAATTCGGGCGGCACGATCGCGGCGGCCCATGACGCCACGGTGCAGGCGGCCTCGCTGAGCAACAGCGGCAGCGTCGGTGCCGGGCAGAGTCTGGCGGTGAGGGCCGCCGATCTGCTCGACAACGGCGGCGGCACGCTCAACGCGCAGACGCTGACGACATCCGCCGCGATCCTGCGCAATGCGGGCGGCACGATCAATGGCGACGGCGTGACGCTCAGCGCCGCGCAATTCGACAACAGCCTCGGCACGATCACCGCGAATCGGCTCGGCCTCGACGCCACCAACCTGAACAATGCCCAGGGTTCGATCTCGCAGCTCGGCAAGGGCGCGTCGGACGCCGTCCTGAACGTGAGCGGCAGGCTCGACAATTCGAACGGCGGCCTGATCCAGGCCAACGCCTCGGGCATGGCGCTCGCGCCCGCCTCGCTCGACAACGACGGCGGCACGATCCGGCACGCGGGTTCGGGCACGCTGGCGATCTCGGTCGGCGGCGGCACCGGCGCCGTCACGAACCAGAGCGGCACGATCGTCGGCAATGGCGAGGTGCAACTGTCGGCGGGCGGTCTCGACAATACGGGCGGCTCGATCGGCGGTCACGCCGGCCTGCGCGTGAGCGTTGCCGGTGCGCTGGACGACACGCGCGGCACGCTGAGTTCGGATGCCGACCTGCTCGTGTCGAGCGGCGCCACGCTGAGCAATCTCGACGGATCGATTCGCGCCGGCGGCCAGGGGACGGTGAACGCGGCCTCGCTGACCAACGGCGGCACGATCGCCTCGGCGACGCAGCTCGACCTGCAGGTGGCCGGCACGCTCGACAACGGGCACGGCAAGCTCAACGGACAGACCCTCACGCTCACGTCGAACGCGCTGCTCGATGCACAGGGCGTGATCAGCGGCGACCAACTGACGCTGAACGCCGCCTCGCTCGACAACGATGGCGGCACCATCACGGCGAACCGGCTCGCGCTGCACGCGAGCGACCTGAGCAATGCGCAGGGCTCGATTTTGCAGCTCGGCACCGGAGCGACCGATGCGAGCCTGGATATCGCGGGCACGCTCGACAATTCGGGCGGGCGCATCCAGGCCAACGCGGCCGACCTGATGCTGGCCCCGGCGACGCTCCACAACGACGGCGGCACGATCGAACATGCCGGCAACGGCACGCTCGCGATCACGAGCGGCGGCGGCACGGGCCTGGCCACCAACGTCGGCGGCTCGATTGTCAGCAACGGCACGACCACGCTGTCGGCCGGCACGCTCGACAATACCGGCGGCTCGATCGGCGGCCATGCCGGCCTTGGCGTGACGACCGCGGGCGACCTCGACAACACGCGCGGCGAGCTGGCCTCGAACGCGGACCTCGGCGTCACGAGCGGCGGCGCGCTGCGCAACCTCGACGGCACGCTCGATGCGGGAGGTGGCGCTGCCGTGCGGGCGGCATCCCTGAGCAACCAGGGTGGCAGCCTGAGCGCGGGCGGCAGTCTCACGGCCGCGATCGTCGGCACGCTCGACAATGGCGGTGGCAAGCTCGGCGCGCAGACGCTGACGGCATCCGCGGCTGCGCTCGCGAACGCGGGCGGCGTGATCAGCGCAGACACGGCGACGCTTTCGGCGCCGCAGTTCGACAATAGCGGCGGCACCATCACCGCGAACCGTCTGACGCTCACGGCGGGCAATCTGACGAACCGGCAGGGCAGCATCGCTCAGCTCGGCACGGGGGCCACGGACGCGAGCCTGAACGTGAGCGGGGCGATCGACAACACCAATGGAGGCCGAATCCAGGCGAATGCCGTCGACCTGGCCTTGGCGCCGGCCAGCTTCGCCAACGATGGCGGCACGCTCAAGCACGCCGGCACGGGTACGCTGACGATCGACGCGGCGCGGGGCACCGGGTCGATGACGAACGTGGGCGGCACGATCACGAGCAATGGGCAGGTCCTGCTTTCAGCGGGGCGGCTCGACGACACGGGCGGCTCGATCGGCGGTCATGCGGGCCTGGTCGCGACGGTGGCGGGCGCGCTCGACAACACGCGCGGCAGGCTCGCCTCGAATGCCGACCTGAGCGTGACCAGCGGCGACCTGCTGACCGATACAGGCGGCGTGATCGACGCGACCGGCAGCGCCGCGGTGCAAGCGGCCTCACTGAGGAACGATGCAGGTGGCAGCATCACAGCCGGCCAGGCGCTGACGGCCAGCGTCGGCGGCAATCTCGACAATGATGGCGGCAAGCTCGGCGCGCAGACGCTGTCGGCGACGACCGCGGCGTTCTCGAATGCCGGCGGGGCAGTGAGCGCGCAGACGCTGTCGATGACGGCAGCGCGGCTCGACAACAGCGGCGGCCAGATTACCGCGAACCAGTTGCGGCTCGATGCGACCGACCTGAGCAACCGGCAGGGCTCGATCACCCAGCTCGGCAAGGGCTCGACAGCCAGCCTGGCCGTGACCGCGCGGGGTGTGCTCGACAACTCGAACGGCGGCGTGATCCACGCCAACGGGGAGCAGGCGGCCTTGAGCGCTGGTTCTCTCGATAACGATGGCGGCACGATCGCGCATTCCGGCAACGGCACGCTGACGCTCGATGCCGGCGCGGCGAGCAACCTGGGCGGCAGCATCGCCGGGAACGGCGGCATCGTCTTGACGGCCGCTTCCGTCGACAACACCGGCGGCGCGATCGACGGGCTCGCGGGGCTGGCCGCCACGGTGGCCGGCACGCTGGACAACACGCGCGGCGAACTGGCCTCGAATGCCGACCTGGGCATCGCCAGCGGCGGCGCGCTGAACAATGCGGGCGGCGTGATCGACGCAGCGGGCAAGGGCACGCTGCAAGCGGCCTCGCTGGGCAATGGCGGCGGCAGCATCCGCGCCGGGCAGGCGCTGGATACCAGCATCGCGGGGTTGCTCGACAACAGCGGCGGCAAGCTCGATGCGGCCGTGATGCAGACCACGGCCGTTGCGCTGCGCAATGCCGGCGGCAGTATCAGCGGCGACACGCTGTGGTTCGGCGTGGCGCAGCAGTTCGACAACGGCGGCGGCACCGTCACCGCGAACCAGCTCGACCTGAAGGCGGCGAGCCTGGTCAACCAGCAGGGTTCGCTCACGCAGCTGGGAACCGGCACCACCACGCTTGCCGTCGACGGCGTGCTCGACAACACCCACGGCGGCCTGATCCAGACCAAGGGCAGCGACGCGAGGATCACGAGCGGCGCGCTCGACAATCGCGGCGGTTCGATCGCGCACGCGGGCACCGGCACGCTGAGCATCGACACCGGCAGCGGCGCGTTCGACAACGCGGGCGGACGCATCGCCAGCAACGGCGGCGAGGTGCTGGCGGGCGCCGGCCTCGATAACACGGGCGGCGCGATCGGCGCGCACGCAGGTATCGCCGCGTCGTTCGGCGGTGCTGTCGACAACACCGGCGGGCAGATCGCCGCCAATGCCGGCCTGACGCTGAGCAGCGGCGCCGGGCTGACGAATGCCGGCGGCACGATCGACGCGGCCGGCGATGGTTCGGTGCAGGCCGCGAACCTGGGCAATGCCGGTGGCAGCGTGACGGCGGGCGGCCAGCTTGCGGTGACGGTCGCCGGCCGCCTCGACAACGGCCAGGGCACCTTGAGTGCCCAGGCCGTTTCGACCACCGCCGCCGCCCTCGCCAACGCGAGCGGGCTCATCAGCGGCAATGCGCTGTCCTTCCATGTCGGCCAGCTCGATAACAGCGGCGGCAAGATCGTCGCGAACCAGCTCGCGGTGAGCGCGGCCAGCCTGACGAACGCGCACGGCACGCTGACCCAGCTTGGCGACGGCGCGACGCAATTCGACATCGCCGGCACGCTGGACAACTCGCAGGGTGGCCTGATCCAGGCCAAGGGCGCCGAACTGACGCTCGACGCCGGCACATTCGACAACGACGCCGGCACGATCAAGCACGTCGGCACCGGCACGCTGACGATTGTCGCGGGCCAGGGCTCGGGGGCCGCGAGCAACGCCGGCGGCACCATCGTCGGCAACGGCCGCCTGAGCCTGTCGGCCGGCAGCCTCGGTAATGCCGGCGGCGCGATCGGCGCGCATGCCGGGCTGTCCGCCGGCGTGTCGGGCGCGGTGAACAACATGGGCGGGCAGATCGCCTCCGATCAGGACCTCGACCTCGCGAGCGGCGCGGTGCTGAGCAACGACGGCGGCGTGATCGACGCGGCCGGCAACGGCAGCGTGCAAGCCGCTTCGCTGACGAACACCGGCAAGGGCAGCATCACGGCCGGGCAGAACCTGACGACCACGATCGACGGCACGCTCGACAACGGCGGCGGTACCTTGAGCGCGCAATCCGTGAACGTGACGGCCGGCACGTTGCGCAATGCCGGTGGCCTGGTCAGTGCCGATACCGTCGGTTTGTCGGCCGCGTCGCTCGACAACAGCTACGGCAAAGTGGCGGCCAACCAGCTCGGCGTCACGGCGGGCACGCTGTGGAACGAGCACGGCTCGCTCACGCAGTTCGGCAGCGGCGCGACGCATATCGATGGCGGCGCGCTCATCGACAACGCGAACGGCGGCGTGATCCAGAGCAACGGGGCGGACCTGACGCTCGCCGCCGCCTCGCTGGACAACGACGGCGGCGCGGTCACGCATGCGGGCAGCGGTACCCTGAGCATCGGGGCGGGCTCGGGCCACGGCACCGCGAGCAACGTGGGCGGACACATCGTCAGCAATGGACAGGCCAGCCTGGCTGCCGGTAGCCTCGACAACACGGGCGGCACGATCGGCGGCCATGCCGGCCTGAACGTGACGCTCGCGGGGGCGCTGAACAACACACGCGGCCAGATCGCATCGAATGCGGATCTCGGCATCACGAGCGGCGATGCCTTGAACAATGCCGGCGGCGCGATCGATGCCGGCGGTTCCGCCGTCGTGCAGGCGGTCTCCCTGACCAATGCCGCGGGCGGCAGCATCACGGCCGGGCAGAACCTGACGGCGAGCAGCTCGGGCACGCTCGACAACGGCGGCGGCACCCTCAGCGCGAACACCGTATCGGCGCAGGGCGCGGTGCTGAAGAACGCCGGTGGCGTGATCAGCGGCAATGTGGTGTCCTTGAGCGCGCCGCAGCTCGACAATCGCGGCGGCAAGGTCACGACCAACGCCCTGACATTGACGGCGACCGATCTCGTCAACGAACAAGGGTCGATCACCCAGCTCGGCAGCGGAGCGATCGCGCTGAACGTCGGCGGCACGCTCGACAATGCGAACGGCGGCCTGCTGCAGACCAACAGCACCGACTTCACGCTCGCGCCGGCCTCGCTGGACAATGATGGCGGCACCATCACGCATGCCGGCACCGGCACGTTGACGATCACCAGCGGCAAGGGCGCGGGCAGCGTCTCGAATCTCGGCGGGAAGATCGTCAGCAACGGCCAGGCAGTGTTGTCGGCCGGCACGCTCGACAATACGGGCGGCGCCATCGGCGGTCACGGCAGCCTCGGTTTGACGATCGCCGGCTCGCTCGACAACACCCGGGGCCAGCTCGCCTCGAACGGCGATCTGGGCGTGACCAGCGGCGGCCTGCTCACCAATACGGGGGGCGTGATCGACGCGAGCGGCAAGGGCACGGTGCAGGCCGTGTCCTTGAAGAACGATGGAGGCGGCAGCCTCACGGCCGGCCAGACGCTCACCGCGAACACCGCGGGCGCGCTCGCCAACGATGGCGGCACGATCAGCGCGCAGGCCGTGACGCTCGGCGTAGGCTCGCTGAGCAACGCGGGTGGCCTGGTGAGCGGCGATGCCGTGTCGATATCGGGCGGCGCGCTCGACAACGGCAAGGGCAGGATCACCACCCGCCTGCTGAATCTCGATGCCGCCACGCTCGCCAACGAGCAGGGCGTGATCACGCAGCTCGGCACCGGCACCACGGAGATCGGCCTGACGGGCAGCCTCGACAACTCGAACGGCGGCGTGATCCAGTCGGCCGGCACGGACATGAACCTGTCCGCGGGTTCCATCGACAACGACGGCGGCACGGTTACGCACGCGGGAACGGGCGGCACGCTGAGCGTCGCGACGGGCCAGGCCGGTGCCGTGTCCAATCTGGGCGGCACGATTGTCGGCAACGGCCGGACCGTGCTGACGGCGGGTAGCGTCGACAATACGCGCGGAGCGATCGGTGGCCACGATGGCTTGACAGCCACGGTCGCTGGCGCGCTGAACAACACGCAGGGCCAGCTCGCCTCGAACGCAACGCTGGCGGTGTCGAGCGGCGCCGCGCTGACGAATGCCGGCGGCGTGATCGACGCGACCGGCAGCGGCCAGGTGCAGGCTGCCTCGCTGAGCAATGGCGGTAGCGGCAGCATCACCGCCGGGCAGGCCCTGCAGGTGAACGTCGCCGACCGTTTCGACAACGGCGGGGGCAAGCTGAGCGCGCAATCGGTGAGCACCGGCGCGGCTTCGTTCGCCAACAACGGCGGGCTGGTCAGCGCCGATGCCGTGTCGTTCACGGTACCCGAGCTCGACAACGGCGGCGGCAGGATCATCGCCAACCGGCTCACGTTGAGCACCACCGACCTGAGCAACGAGCACGGCACGCTGACCCAGCTCGGCACCGATACAACCCATTTCGATGTGAGCGGCAAGCTGGACAACGCGAATGGTGGCCTGATCCAGACCAACGCGACCGACCTGACGCTGGCGCCGGCCACGCTCGATAACGACGGCGGCACCATCACCCACGCTGGCAGCGGCACGCTGACGATCAGCGCGGCCGGCGGCACGGGCGCGGCCAGCAATGTGGGCGGCAGCATCGTCAGCAATGGCCGCACCGCCCTGACGGCAGGCAGCCTTGATAACACGGGCGGCGCCATCGGCGGCCATCTGGGCCTCGATGCAAGCGTGTCGGGTGCCCTCGACAACACGCGCGGGCAGCTCGCCTCGAGTGCCGATCTCGACGTGAGCAGCGGCGCTGCGCTGACCAACACGGCGGGCGTGATCGATGCGGCCGGCAACAGCCGCGTGCAGGCCGCCTCGCTGAGCAACGGCAGCGGCGGCGGCATCACGGCCGGTGGCCAATTGACGGCCGGCGTGAGCGGCACGCTCGACAACGGCGGCGGCCTGATGAGCGCGCAAGCACTGACGGCCTCCGCCGCTTCGCTGCGCAATGCCGGGGGCAAGTTGAGCGGCGGGACCTTGTCCCTGACAGCGCCGCAATTCGACAATGATGGCGGCACGATCGTCGCCAATGCCCTGGCGCTTTCCGCCACCAACCTGAGCAATGCGCACGGCATGCTGACCCAGCTCGGCACGGGGTCGACCCGTATCGACGTGGGCGGCACGCTGGACAACTCGAATGGCGGGCTGATCCAGAGCAATGCGACCGACCTGACGCTGGCGCCGGCCTCGTTCGACAACGACGGCGGTACCATCACGCATGCGGGCAAGGGCACGCTGACGATCGATGCGGCGAACGGCGCTGGCATGGCCAGCAATCTCGGCGGCAGCATCGTCAGCAACGGGCTCACGGTGCTGGATGCGGCAAGTCTCGCCAATGCCGGCGGCGCGATCGGCGGCCATGCCGGTCTCGCCGTGACGGTGAGCGGCGCGCTCGACAACACGCACGGCCAGCTCGTCTCGAATGCCGACCTGAGCGTCGCCAGCGGCACGGCACTGGGCAACGATGGCGGCGTGATCGACGCGACCGGCAACGGGACCGTGCAGGCGGCCTCGTTGAGCAACGGCAGTGCCGGCAGCATCACCTCGGGACAGGCGCTGCAGGCGAGCGTTGCCGGCCTGCTCGACAACGGCGGCGGCGTGCTCAGCGCGCAATCGGTGGCCGTGCAGGCCGCCGCGTTCGCGAACGCGGCCGGTGTGGTCAGCGGCAACGCGCTGTCGTTTACGGTGCCGCGGTTCGACAACAGCGGCGGGCGCATCACCGCCAATGCGCTGACGCTGGCCGTGGCCAACCTGACGAACGCGCATGGCCTGCTGACCCAGCTCGGCACCGACACGACGCGGTTCGACGTCAGCGGCATGCTCGACAATTCGAACGGCGGCCTGATCCAGACCAACGCGACGGATCTGACACTGGCGCCGGCCTCGCTCGACAACGACGGCGGCACCATCACGCACGCCGGCAACGGCACGCTGAACATCGACGCGGGCCAGGGCACCGGCACACTCTCCAACCATGGCGGCACGATCCTGAGCAACGGCCGGGCCGTGCTCGAGGCCGGCGGCATCGACAATGGCGGCGGCTCGATCGGCGGGCACACCGGCCTGACCGTGACCGCGGCCGGCGCGCTCGACAACACGCACGGCCAGCTCGCCTCGAACGCTGATCTCTCCGTGTCCAGCGGCGCCGCGCTGAGCAATGCCGCCGGCACCATCGCCGCCAAGGGCAACGACACGGTGCAGGCCGCATCCCTGGCGAATGGCGGCAGCATCACGGCGGGCCAGGCGCTCGATGCGCAGGTCGGCGGCCTGCTCGACAACAGCTCGGGCACGCTCAGCGGGCAAGGCGTGACGACACACGCGGCCTCGCTGAAGAACGGCAGCGGCACGATCAGCGGCGACAGCGTGTCGGTGTCGGCGGACGCGCTCGACAACACCGGCGGGCGCATTGCCGCCAATACGCTGGGCGTGACGGCGGTGACGCTGATCAACCAGCACGGCACGCTGACCCAACTCGGCTCGGCCGATACGGCCTTCACGCTGAGCGGCGCGCTCGACAATTCTGCCGGCGGCGTGATCCAGACCAACGGCGCGAACCTGCTGCTGGCATCGGCCTCGTTCGACAATGACGGCGGTACCGTCACGCACGCCGGTACCGGCGTGACGACGATCGACGTCGGCGCGGGCGGCGGCAAGCTCAGCAACGTCGGCGGCCACCTGGTCGGCAACGGGCAACTGTCGGTGAAGGCAGCGAGCATCGACAACACCGGCGGCACGCTCGCATCCCAGGCGCTGCTGGCCACCCAGCTGCAGGCGGGTTTGAACAACCAGGGCGGGCGGGTGTCCTCGGGCTCGGCGCTGAGTCTAGCGGTGGGCGGGGCGCTGGACAATGCGGGCGGGGTGATCGGCGCGGGCGGTGCGGTGGCCGACAGCACGCTGGGCATCACGGCCGGCTCGCTCGACAACAGCGACGGCGCGATCACCAATACCGGCACCGGGCAGACCTGGGTCGACGGCGGCAGCCAGCTCGTCAACCGGCATGCGGGCGGCGTCGCGGGCATGGGCGCGATCAGCGGCAACGGCAACGTGCAGGTCATGGCCACCGCGCTGTCGAACACGCAGGGCGGCCAGCTCGGCGGTAACGCGTTGTATGTGCGCGGCAGCGCGCTCGACAACAGCGGCGGCCTGATCGGCAACGTCGCCAATGCCAGCGAAGGGGTCAGCGTCACCACCACCGGCAACATCGCCAATACCGGCGGCCGGATCGGCTCGTCGAACAACCTCTCGCTGGTCGCGAACTTCGTCGGCGGCGGCGTGTACAGCGCCGGCGGCGAGCTGACCCTGAACCAGCAGGCCGATTTCTCGATCACCACCGACTACAGCTTCAGCTCCGGCAAGGTGCTGCGCTTCATCGTGCCGGGTAACTTCGGCAACAATATCGGATTCGCTAGCGCGCACGACCTGGTGATCCAGGCCGGCGCGATCTGGAACACCGGATCGCTGGCGGCCGGCGGCACGCTCAGTACCCAGTCGAACACGCTGTACAACAGCGGCACGATCGTCGGCGGCAGCGTGTCGCTCAACGCCTCGCAATCGATCTCGAACCTCGGTACCAGCGCCCTGATCGGCGCGACCAACAGTGCCGGAACGCTCGAGTTGCTGTCGGCCGACATCGAGAATCGCGACGATTCGAGCGTGGGCGACATGGCGGCGATGACCACGATCTACGGCCTTGGCCGGGTGGTGCTCGCCGGCGGCAAGGACGGCAACGGCAACTACTACAACGCCGGCCTGGTGCGCAACCAGTCGGGCCTGATCCAGTCGGGCGGCGACATGCAGATCGCCGCCAACCTGGTGACGAACACCCGGCGCGCGATGGGTACCTCGGGCTTCACGAGCTGGGTCGATCCGGGCTGGGTCCAGGCGCTCGGCATCAGCCTGAGCGGTACCACCGGTCGCGAGAACGTTCACGACCCGAGCAGCATCGGCGGCGTCTACATCGAGCCGCCGCATGGCGGCAGCATGAACAGCGATTACCTGAACACGACGTACACGGGGACGGCGGTCGGGAATCTGGTCACCTACGTCACGCCGAAATCGCAGATCGTCTCCGGCGGCAACCTGAATGCCTCGTCCGTCGGTACCTTGCAGAACTACTGGAGCCAGGTGGCATCGACCGGCAACCTCGCGTCGCCGTTCTCGATCGACCAGGACAGCTGGCGCGGCCAGGCCGCCCCGGCGATCCAGGTGACCTATACCGGCACCTACAACTACAGGACCTACAAGGGCGGCCTGTGGAGCCAGTCCTTCTGCGGCAGCGGCTGTCCCGCGCCGGCCGACGTGCGCACCTATCAACTGCCGGCAGGCTACAACTACGAGTCGACGCTGACGGCCGGGGGCACCTTCAGCGGCACGGGCGTGACGATCAACAACACCGCCGGCAACGCAGGCCTGGTGCCGCCGCCGGCGCTGCAGCTCGGCGCCGGCGCGCAAGTGGGCGCGGTGTCCGCGGTGAGTGGTTCGGTGCCGGCTGGACAGGGCGGCGCGACGGTGGCGGCCGGCGCCGTGAGCGGCTCGATCGACGCCGTCGCGCCCGGGCGCTCGATCGCGGCGAGCGCCGTCAACGGCACGATCGACGACAGTTCGTCGGCACGCGACATCCATGCGGGTACCGTGAGCGGATCCATCGTCGCGGGTTCTTCAGGCCAGACGATTGCCGCAGGAGCGGTGCAGGGGAGCGTGGCCACGGGTAACTCGGGTGCCGCGGTCCAGGCCGGCGCGGTGAGCGGTTCGCTCGCTGGTGCCGGGGGCACCACCACGATCGGCACGGGCGCTCTGAGCGGCGCGGTCGGCGATGGATCGTCGACATCGGGCCACGCGGTCGACGCCGGCGCGGTGAGCGGCTCGCTCGCCTCCGGCGGTGCCGCGCATGCGATCGACGTCGGCGCCGTGAACGGCACCATCGTTGGCGGCGCGGGCGG
This sequence comes from Burkholderia sp. Ax-1720, assembly GCF_011753035.1. NCBI lineage: Bacteria > Pseudomonadati > Pseudomonadota > Betaproteobacteria > Burkholderiales > Burkholderiaceae > Burkholderia > Burkholderia sp. Ax-1720. Next base: position 29,216 of record NZ_VWWK01000027.1, read on the forward strand.
GATCGCCAGCGGTGCCGGGGCGGCTAGCGGCTCGGTCGAGGCCGGCTCGTCGGGCCAGACCATCTCGGCCGGCGCTGCGAGCGGGCAGATCGGCGGCGGCGCGAGCGGCCGGGAGATCGGCGCCTCCACGGCCAGCGGCTCGATCGGCGTCACGCCGGCCGGCCAGCAGGTGACGGCCGGCACGGTCAGCGGGAGCATCGGCAGCGGCTCGGGCGGCGTGCAGGTGAGCGCCAGCGCCGCCAGCGGCGCGATCGCGACGACCGGTGGACTGCCCGCGGCGGCAGTGTCGGCACAAGGCGGCCAGGTCGCGAGCGGCGGCGTGGGGCCGGTCAGCCAGACGGTGGTGGCCAATGCCACCGCGCCTTCCGTGCTGAACAACATCGCCCTGCCCAAGGGCGGGCTGTTCAGCGTCGCGACCGCGCCCAAGGCGCCGTACCTGGTCGAGACGAATCCAGCGTTCACCAGCGCCCAGCAGTGGCTGTCGAGCGACTATTACTTCCAGCAGGCGGGCATGGACCCGGCCAAGGTTCAACTGCGGCTCGGCGACGGCTTCTACGAGCAGAAGCTGGTGCAGGACCAGATCATGGCCATGACCGGCAAGTCGGTGCTGACCAACTATGCCGACACGCAGGCGGAGTACCAGGCGCTGATGACTTCGGGCGCCCAGCTCGCGAAAGCGCTCGACCTCGCACCCGGCACGGGGCTGTCACCCGAGCAGGTCGCGCAGTTGACGAGCAATGTCGTGATCATGCAGGATCAGGTGGTCGACGGGCAGACCGTGCTGGTGCCGGTGGTGTATCTCGCGCAGGCGAGCCAGGAGAACATGGGCAACGGCCCCTTGATCGCGGCCACCAATATCGATCTGCAAAATGCCGTGGCGGTCAACAACAGCGGCACGATCCGCGCGTCCGACAATTTCTCGATCAGCGCGCAGACCATCGACAGTTCGTTCGGCACGCTGGAAAGCGGCGGAAAGATGTCGCTCGTCTCCAGCGGCGACGTCAACCTGAGCTCGGCCACGGTGAATGCCGGCAGCCTGCAGCTGCAGGCCGGCGGCAACCTCGTGCTCGACTCGGCCGTGAACACCCTGAGCCAGACCGGCCCGAATGGCGCGACGCGCGTGTCGAGCACGCTCGGGCCACTGGCCAGCATCAACGTGGGTGGCGACGCGTCGATCACCACCGGCGGCAACTTCCAGCAGAACGCCGGCAGCCTGAACGTGGGCGGCACGCTCGGCCTGGACGTGGGCGGCGACTGGACGCTGGGCGTGCAGCAGACCGGCGAGACCAAGGTCGTGTATCGCATGGGCGGCGTATCCGACACGCAGTTCGTGACTGATACCGGCAGCAGCGTGAAGGTGGGGGGCGCTTCGTCGATCGTGGTCGGCGGCAACCTCGATGCGACCGGCGCGAACCTGAATCTCGGCGGCGGCGGGACCATCGCGGTGGGCGGCAGCCTGAACCTGCAGGCCGCGGTCGGAACCTCGACCGTCGACAGCAGCAGCTCGGGCAGCGGCGGCGGGCGCAGCTACGCGGAAACACTGCACAAGTCCGACGACGCGGTCACCGCGACCACGCTGCAGGGCGGCGATAGTCTGACCATCGCGGCCGGCAAGGACATCAACGTGCTCGGCAGCGTGGTGTCGCTCGACAAGGGCACCGCGCAGCTCGTGGCGGGCGGCAACGTGACGATCGGCGAGGTGACCGAAACGCACGTCGACGATTCGCACGAGTCGCATACGCACAGCGGCGTGGTGAGCTCGACGGCGATTTCGAGCTCGCGCAATACCACCACCACTTCGGCCGATGGCAGCACGATCTCGGCGGACGCGGTGTCGATCGTCAGCGGCCAGGATCTCAACGTGCGCGGCAGCACCATCGTCGGGACCAACGACGTGTCGCTGGTTGCCGCGCACGATGTGAACATCACCACGTCGCAGGACAGCATGAGCTCGTCGGGCAGCTACTCGGAGAAGCATTCCGGTCTGATGGCGGGCGGCGGCCTGTCGGTGTCGGTGGGCAGCAGCAAGCTCGCGACCACCGACGACGAGACGAGCGTCACCAACAATGCGAGCACGGTGGGTTCGTTGTCGGGGAACCTGACGATCCGCGCCGGCGACACGCTGCATGTGACCGGCAGCGACCTGATCGCCGCGCAGAACCTGAGCGGCACGGCCGCGACCGTCACGATCGATGCGGCGACGGATACCTCGCATCAGTCGCAGACGCAGCAGACCAGCAAGAGTGGCATGACGATCGGGCTGTCGGGGACGATCGGCGACGCGCTCAACAATGCGATCAGCCAGACGCAGGCCGCGCGCAGCTCGGCCGAGGACGGCAACGGGCGCGCTTCCGCCTTGCATGCGATCGCGGCGGCGGGCGACATCGCCACGCTCGGCTCGGCGGCCGGGATCGGTCCGAAGACGGCGCAGGCGCCGAGCATCGGGGTGCAGGTGAGCTTCGGGTCGAGCCACAGTTCGAGCGCGTCGTCCGAGGACTCGGTGACCCAGAAGGGCTCGTCGGCGCGGGCTGGCGGCACGGCCACGTTGGTGGCGACCGGCGACGGGACGGCGGGCAGCGGCAACCTGACGATTGCCGGCTCGGACGTGAGCGCGGCCGATGCGGTGCTGGTCGCCAAGAACCAGGTGAACCTCGTCAACACGACGGATACCGATTCGACGCGCAGCACGAATTCGTCGTCGGGCGGCAGTATCGGGATTTCCATCTCGACGGCCGGGATCGGTGTTTCCGCCTCGATGCAGAAGGCGCACGGCGACGGGAATTCCGATGCCGCCATGCAGAACAACACGCATATCGACGCGAGCAATTCGGCGACCATCGTGAGCGGAGGGGACACCAACCTGATCGGCGCGAGCGTGAATGCGAACCAGGTGAGCGCGAGCGTGGGCGGGAACCTGAATGTAGCGAGCGTGCAGGATGTGACGACGAGCGCGGCGCATCAGAGCAGCGTGGGGGGCGGGATTGGCGTGAGCACGACGGGGGCTAGCGTCAGTGTCAGCGTGCAGAACGGCAACGGGCATGGCGATTACGCTGGCGTCAACGAGCAGAGCGGCATTGTCGCGGGCACGGGGGGATTCGATGTCAACGTGAGCGGCAATACCGATTTGAAGGGTGGCGTCATTTCGAGCGCGGCCGATCCAGGCAAGAACTCGCTGACGACCGGTACGCTGAGTTTCAGCGATATCCAGAATCACTCCGATTTCACGGCGACGAGCACTGGTTTCAGCGAAGGGCTGAGCAGCGACATTGCCAGCAGCAACCATCCTTCTCATGGGACTGCGTCGGTACCGGGAGGCGGAGGCGGTATTCCGACCTATGCGCACGACAGCGGCAGTTCGAGTTCGACGACGCGTAGCGCTGTGGGCGCCGGCCAGATCCAGGTCACGGACGCAAATCGTCAAGCGCAAGATGTGGCGAACTTGAGCCGCGACACGGCCGGCACGAATGGTGCGGTGTCGAAGCTGCCGGACGTGAACAGCACCATCGCGCAGCAAGCCGATCTGATGAATGCGGTGTCGGCCGCTGGGGAAGCGGTCGCCACGAAGATCGGCGATTACGCGGACAGCAAGCGAGACGACGCGATCAAGGAGGCCAAGGCCGCGCAGGATCGCGGCGACCTCGATGCGATGCGGGGTTATCTGGACGAGGCCAAGTCCTGGGATGAAGGCGGCAGCAATCGGACCATGCTGCATGTGGCGGGTGGCGGCTTGATCGGCGGGCTGGGTGGCGGCGGTGTCGGCAGTGCGATGCAGGGCGCGGCGGGGGCAGGCCTGGCGTCTTCCCTGGCCGGGACGACGAAGCAGATCGCCGATGCGATTGGAGCGGAGACGGGTTCGGACCTGCTGGGCAAGCTCGCGGGCAATACCTTGGCCGGCATCGGCGGCGGGATCGTGGGAGGGACGACGGGGGCTGCGGCGGCGGCCAACGTTAATCTGTACAACCAGTGGCGAGATTCGGGTTCGACGGATATCGATACGCTCGAACGGGCTGCAGGTATCAGTGATGGTGGCAAGCGGCCGTCAACGCTGGAGAGGATTCTGCAAGGTTTAGAACTGGGTGCGAATGTACTGCTTGGGATGGAGGGCGGGCCTCCTCCAGGGGCAAGCCCGGGTGCAGTGTTGGTAAACTCGGCAGCCGGTGCGTTACCCGCGCAGGCGTTGGCGGGCCAGGGGATTGCACCGAGCCATGCGATTTTTAATGATGGGGGGGATAAGTCTACAGACACGTCAGTCAAGGACAATCCAACCATTCAATTCGGGGCCAACGACAACCAGAGTAGCCATACCTTCCGTCACGTAATCGGTCGCGGCTACGATGCAAACGCAGTTCAAAGTGCAGTGACCGACAACCTCAACAAAATTGGGGCTTCATTGCCACAGGGGCAGTACACAGGTACGGTCGTTGTGAATGGGACGACCTTCAACTACAGTTCGTACAAGTTTCCGAATGGCACGATTAACGTAGGTCGAATTACACCACCGAGATAAAAATGGGCACAGTGAGAGTGAGATCGTTGAAGGATAATGAAAGAGCGCTGCTAACCGCGCTGATCGCGGGGAGACCTCGAGCGGAGGAGCTTCTAGGTTCTCTTGCTAACGTTCGAGTTGAAGAAATGAACGACGGTGGAATGGGGGGGCTGCGCTTTTGTACCTCGGATGCGCGCCCTCGCCGTCTTGGTGTGCAGCTGGTCGAAAAGGAGTTCATCGATAGTGATGGCGTGCCGATTATGGTTGCCGTCAACTTGGATGAGTATGGCGAACTCTATGAGCTTGATATATGGAAGGTTGATTTTTCGTCATTGAAACGGTTTCCGAGCGCTTGATCCAGTCAAGTAAAAGCTATGTCATGAGGATGCAGGAATCTCTTTTTTCAGTGGAAGAAGGTGGTCAGTTACGCCTGTCAGGCTCACTGTCTGAATGGTTGTTCTCTTCGAAATTCTGGTCGGATTTCAATGCGAAATGCAGCACGATGTTCGATCAATATGAAGAAGACGAGGCCGACGTGTCGGTGGTTAAGAAAGTCATTATTGCTCTAGAGGCTCGGGCGCGTGCCTTGCAGGAGCTGGACGTGTGTGATGTTGAATTCGTGTATCGCTGGACAGCCGAACACAAACCTTTGAAAGCAAGCGTATCGCGAGAAGCGTTGCTGTCAGAGTTGATGACACTCCGTGACTTTCTTTGCGAAGCGGTAGCGAGGAATCGCAGCGTGATCCTTTCCCTCTGAGCATTCGAGCATAAGGCGTGTAATAGGTTCACGCCGATTGTTGTTCGGACTACCGTAGTAAAAAAGAGTTTGGGCACGATAACGAGCAGAGTTGCATTGTCGCGGGCACGGGGGGATTCGATGTCAACGTGAGCGGCCATACCGATTTGAACGGTGGCGTCATTTCGAGTGTGGCCGATCCAGGCAAGAACTCGCTGACGACCGGTACGCTGAGTTTCAGCGATATCCAGAATCACTCCGATTCACGGCGACGAGCACCGGTTGCAGCGAAGGGCTGAGCAGCGACATTGCCAGCAGCAGCCATCCTTCTCATGGGACTGCGTCGGTGCCAGGAGGCGGAGACGGTACCCCGACCTATGCGCACGAGAGCGGCAGTTCAAGTTCGACGACGCGTAGCGCCGTGGGCGCCGGCCAGATCCAGGCCACGGACCCGAATCATCAAGCGCAAGATGTGACGAACTTGAGCCGCGACACGACCGGCACGAATGGCGCCGTGTCGAAGCTGCCGGACGTGAACAACACCATTGCGCAGCAAGCCGATCTGATGAACGCGGTGTCGGCCGCTGGGGAGGCGGTCGCCACGAAGATCGGGGATTACGCGGACAGCAAGCGAGACGACGCGATCAAGGAGGCTAAGGCCGCGCAGGATCGCGGCGACCTTGATGCGATGCGGGGTTATCTGGACGAGGCCAAGTACTGGGCTGAAGGTGGCAGCAATCGGACCATGCTGTATGTGGCGGGCGGCGGCTTGATCGAGGGGGGCTGTGGGTGGTAGCGGTGTCGGCGGCGCGATGCAGGGCGCAGCGGTTGGATCGGCCGCTGATTCGACTAAAAAAATTCGCAGGTCAATTTTCCAGATTCCTTTCATCCGGGATCATATATTTATGAATGTGAGTGTGCTCCTGTTTAGGGTGGTAGGTCTGTCAAATTATTTTTTGGATATTTATTGATTTTATGAATGCCAAATTTGGATTGGTGATTTTTAAAGTGGATAGGATGCGTTTTTTTAAAATGCTTCCTCCTAAAACTGTGCAGTGGGGTGATGAAGTTGTCGAGATTGATTCGCCATCCCGATATGTATCGTCAATTGTGATGGGGGTTGAGTTTGGTGTGCATCCCGTGACGCGGTTTGTTTTAAATAGACTCCCTGACGGAGCTCGATGCGAAGAGTTGGAGTTTGTGAGTATCGATGGTCCCCTGTTGGATGAATATCAAAAGTGGTGTTTGGTGGGGGCGGAAAGGTGTGATGGTTTCGAGATTGAGTTTATTGATTTTCTGAGCAGGATCGATTTTTGGGCCGTTATGTTTGCTCCTGAGGGGGAGCGTCTTGAGGATGTTGTTTATTTGGGCTGTGATGAATTAATCCCTCTTTTTAGAAAGAATTTTGGTGATATATCTATGAGCGATGGATTTCTCGTTATTAAAGCGTAACTGCTAATCGGATTTGAGGCGGGTTGGTAGTGAATTTGGGTGGTGTTGTAAGTTGCCGGTGCTGATGTTTTCTGCGTGTATGTTTGATGGGCGTATGTCGCGAAACAATTGTACGTTGTTGGCCGATGCGGACGGTGAGGCTTAAGCTTCGCCGTTGTATTATTTATTTAGACAGTCGTCAGCGGTGGGAGGCGAGGAAAAAGCCGGTGGCGCCATTTTGGTTGATAGATTGGATGGCCATGTCTGGAGTTAGGATGGGGGTGTTCCGGGTAGAGGGGCCTGTCAGAATTTCCGTGTTCGAGGCGGGTTGAGCATCACACGGATGGCCGGGCAAAACGCTCTTCGTAGAGGATGGCCGGACCACATAGGCCAGCAGCGTCTAGCATTCCCTGGGCAGTCCAGAGTGTCTATGAAACTCTGGCCGGTCCAATCGGCCGGCGTCTTACCCGCGGCAGCATGGCCTTTAGCAACAGTTGCAAACATGTTTCGCTCTTCAGAATGCAACTGCCGGTTGAACTGGTTTGCCGCTAAAAACGACACGCCGGGAGGCACGATAGATATGTATACGCAAACGCCTACGCGTTTCCCATATCACGTGCTCCAAGGGCCAGCCCTTGGAGAACCCGGCACCGCCGACGCTCACGCGCCGATCTTCGCAGGCCCACAAATGACAAACCTGGCCGAAGCCGGGTCGTCTTTTCACTCGCTGTCCGGGCAATAACCGGCGCGAGCCTATCCTGCCGTAGAGCAAAAAAGTTGAACGTTCAACATTGCTTTGGCTCTCAATAAGTTCATTAGCATACTCGACAACGCCATAAATCACGAACCCGGCTCTTCGCCGGGTTTGCGTTTGTGCCTTACATAGATGCGTCTTCGTCAGCTATTGCCTTCGGCAAGAATTCACGACCGCGCCTTGCAATCTCATCCCACTGTTCAACAGATAAAGCTACGTTCTTATCATTCTCATAGAAGGTCAATACAAGCTGCTTTTCTTCGGAAACGCCTATTTCCATAAAGGGGTTACTTTCGCCCTGTATATAGACACAGATGTACGGATACAAGCTATTGATGTCGCCAACTTTTTCGAAGATCAAACCATAGATCATTTCTGCAACCCTCTAAATCCAATGAATTCGCCCGATGTTGCCCAGCTAGCCGCCCGACCGTCAGGAAGCGTATATGTAACCCATCCATTCGGATACCTTCCGCCCGCACCAATGGTCTTTGTGCCATTTTGCAGGATATCTTGTGCCGCATTTGCCGCCAATTCATTCAATTGCGCATCACTTCGATAAACCTGTCGTAGATCCTGTGTAGAGTCGAAACCAAAGTATTCGGGATGTTTGGTGACAGCACGACCAGCATTAGTAATTGCTTGTCCATCCTTGAATAGTTGGTTTGCTGCGCTTGCAAGATCGCCGGCGCTATCTCTCACAGACGGCTGCCCATCGCCCCCACTATTATTACCGCCGCTCGACAGGATCGGCGTGCCCGGTGCCGCGATTCCCGGCGACACCGGCACCGGTCCTTCCGGTGTCATCGCATACACCGGTGGCGTAACCACGGCGCCCGCCGTTCCGCTGGGCGTGTTATTGCCGTCGTTGGCCTGCACCAGCGGATTCGCATCGGACGGCGGGGTCTGCCCGCTGGCCGCGTTCATCTTGTTGACGAACTAGGCTCCCCATGTTCGCCGCACCACGCCCCGCCGACTTCGCCTCCTGAATGATCCAGTCGGCTGCCCTGGCTGACGTGTCGGCCCACGCGTCGACGATCGGGTCGTAGACGAACTGCCCCGTCGACCTCAGATCGCGCTGCTCGCTCACATAGCCCGCGCCACGGTTCTGCGAATCCTGCGCCGCCGCCTTGGCCGGATCGTTATCCGACAGCTGCGCCGCACACTGCACCAAATAGCACGCCGCATCGGCCAGCCGCTGCTGTTCCTCTGGCGTTTGCCCCTGCTGCAACTTCGCGAGTTTCTGCTTTTCATCCGGATGCATCTGCCGGTTGTAGAGATCCGCATTGGAAGCGGTCGCAGCGCGTGCCGACCCGCCCACCAACGCCCCCGCCCCCGTCGCCGCGACGTTCGCGATGATATTACCCAAGGCTTGATCAAGCGCAGCGTTGCCCGTCGGGCTCGACTTCTGGATCGACTGGCTCAAGTCATTGAGCTTGCCGGCGAGAAACACCGATACCCCAGCACCCAATGCACCGCCCAAGGCATTCCCGCCCAGCCCGCCGATCAGCGCGCCACCAGCGGTATGCATCGCGACACGATAGTCGCCCCCCTCCTTCCATTCATCGATCGCTGTCTGAGCTGCCGCGACGCCCGCGCTATCGCCCGCTTTCTCCGCAGCCTCCTTCGCCGCCACCGCCTCCTTGTATTTGCTGCTCGCGTAATCCCCGATCGCTTGCGCGATAGTCTGGCCAGCCGCCTGCGCGGCATTCATCGTATCCGCCTGCTGCGAGAGCAGTTTCTGCACGTCCGGAGTCTTCGACACCGAACCGTTAGTACCGCTGGTATCGCGACTCAAGCCGGCAACGTCCTGCGTCTGCCCAGCAGCATTGGTAACGGTGATGGTGCCGACAGCCACGGCGCTGCGAGTCGTCGCCGATTGGTCGCCTCCCTCGCTCTGGCCGAGCATCGGTGACACACCGCCCTTGCCGCTGGCCGAATCCTTGCCAGTGGACTTGTCGCTCGTGCCGACCGAAAAACCGCCACCAATCCCACTGCTCGACGCGCTGTAGTGTGAGTGATCCTGAATATCGCTGAACGTCAGCGTGCCAGTCACAACGTGATGTGATTACCCCAGAAAAATCCAATTCCACATTAGGGCATCTCTACCCGGAACACCCCCATCCCACCTCGGCTATGATGCAACTTTCCCCGGAAGCCGCCATCGCCCCATGCCCGTTCCGTCCATCCTCCTCGAAGTCATCGCCACCACGCTGTCCGACGCGCAGACCGCCGCGCGCGCCGGCGCCGATCGCATCGAACTCGTCACCGGGCTGGCCGAGGGCGGCCTGACGCCGAGCATCGGCCTGATCGAGGCGGTGGCGCGGGCCGTGCCGATTCCCGTCAACGTGATCGTGCGTCCGCATAGCCGCGGCTTCGTCTACACCGCCGAGGAACTTGCGATCCTCGAACGCGACACGCAGGCGGCCGTCGCCGCCGGTGCCTCGGGCATCGTGTTCGGCGCGCTGAACGCCCATGGCGACATCGATGCCGCCGCGCTGGCGCGCATCGTCGAGGCCGCCGGCGGCAAGCCGATCACCTTCCATCGCGCCTTCGACGTCTCGCGCGATCTCAACGCCGCCTTCGAGACGCTGCTGAAGACGCCGGCCGTCACCTCCGTGCTGACCTCGGGCGGCCATCCCTCCGCGCTCGACGGTCGCGATACGATCGCGCGCCTGGCGCGCCGCGCTGCGGGCCAAGGCTGCGAAGTGCTGGCCGGCGCCGGCCTCACGGTCGATTCGATCGGCGATTTCGTGCGCGCCACGGGCGTGCGCGCGGTCCACCTCGGCACCGGCGTGCGCGAGCGCGGCGAGTCCTGGGGCCCGGTCGATGCGCGCCTGGTCGCGAAGGTCCGCGCCACCCTCGACGCGGCGGCCGGCGCGGCGCGCTGAACGAACTCCTCACGACTTCCCCGCAAGCATCAAAACAAAATCGGCGCGCCCAACCGCGGCGCGCCGATCTCATTCAAGCCAGCCCGAAGCTCAGTTCGCCACCGGCCCCGGCGCATGCGCGCACTTCACCGGCTCGGCCGCGGCTTCCGCCGGCATCTGCTGCGCCGACTCGGCACGCATCCCCAGCCGCGCCAGCAGCTCGCGATCCTTCTGCGCCTGCGGATTGCTGGTGGTCAGCAGCTGGTCGCCGTAGAACATCGAGTTCGCGCCGGCCAGGAAGCACAGCGTCTGCATCGAGTCGTCGAGCTGCTCGCGCCCGGCCGACAGCCGCACCATCGCCTTGGGCATGGTGATGCGCGCCACCGCGATGGTGCGCACGAACTCGAACGGGTCGAGCGGCGCGGTGCCTTCCAGCGGCGTGCCCTTGATCGCCACCAGGTTGTTGATCGGCACCGATTCCGGATACGGGTTCATGTTGGCGAGCTGGGTGATCAGCCCGGCGCGCTCGCGGCGCGATTCGCCCATGCCGATGATGCCGCCGCAGCAGACGTTGATGCCCGCGTCGCGCACCCGGTCGAGCGTGTCGAGCCGGTCCTGGTAGGTGCGCGTCGAGATCACCTGGCCGTAGAACTCGGGCGAGGTGTCGAGGTTGTGGTTGTAGTAGTCGAGGCCGGCTTCCGAGAGCGCCTGCGCCTGCTCGTCCTCCAGCATGCCCAGCGTCATGCAGGTCTCCAGGCCCATCTCCTTGACGCCGCGGATCATCTCGGTGAGCGGCTCGATATGGCGCTCCTTCGGGCTGCGCCAGGCGGCGCCCATGCAGAAGCGCGTCGCGCCATTGGCCTTGGCCGCGCGCGCGGCGTTGAGCACCGCGCTCACGTCCATCAGCTTGCTGGCCTTCAGCTCGGTCTCGTGATGCGAGGACTGCGAGCAGTAGCCGCAATCCTCCTCGCAGCCGCCGGTCTTGATCGACAGCAGGGTGGAGAGCTGGATCGCGTTCGCGTCGAAGTGCTCGCGATGCACCTGCTGGGCGCGGAACAGCAGGTCGTTGAAGGGCAGTTCGTAGAGCTTGACGACGTCGGCGACGCGCCAGCGCGGCGATACCGGCGCGGCCACGGGAACGGCTGCGGGTGCGATGCTCGCGTCGGTGCTCACGGTTTGGGCTTGGGTCATGGTCGGGTCCTCGGTAGGGTCGGGGATCAGCGGTTGTCGGTCAGGGCCGCGCGGCGTTCGCGTGGCGAAGCGCCGCCAGCAGCCGTTCGATGTCGAGTGCCGCCGCGGCTTGCTCTGCCCGCGGCGGCGTCATGTAGGGAATCTCGCCGATCAGCGGCGCATCGTGCTCGCGCGCGAGCCATTGCGCGACGGTGGCGATGTTCTGGTCGGCATAGAGCATGGCCGGATCGACGCGGTTGGCCACCCAGCCGGCGATGCGCAGCCCGCGCGCGGCGATCGCGTCGGCGGTGAGCAGCGCGTGGTTGATGCAGCCGAGCCGCACGCCGACCACCAGCACCACCGGCAGCTTCAGTGCCACCGCCAGGTCGGCGGTGTCGAGTCGGTCGTCGAGCGGCACGCGAAAGCCGCCCACGCCCTCGACCACCACCACCTCGGCGGCCCGGCAGGCTTGCGCGTGCGCGGCCAGGATGGTGCCGATCTCCAGCTTCAGGCCTTCCTGCGCGGCCACGATATGCGGCGCGGCCGGCGCCTTCATCATGAAGGGCGTGCGAATCGCGGGCGGCAGCGCGACGTTGGCGGCCGCGTCGAGCTGGTCGGCGTCCTCGTTGTGCAGCACGCCGTCCCGTTCCTCGGCACCGGCCGCGATCGGCTTCATCGCGGCGGCGCGCAGGCCGTGCCGCGCGAAGCCGTGCAGCAGCGCGGCCGACACGAAGGTCTTGCCGATCTCGGTATCGGTGCCGGTGACGAAGCAGGACAACGTGGAGGAGGTGGAAGACGCGCTCATGCCGCCGCCTCCGCCGCGCCGGCGGCGCTCAGGGCGGCCTCGAGCCGGGCCAGGTCCGCGAAGTCGTGCGCGGCCGACAGCGACACGCGCAGCCGCGAGGTGCCGGCCGGCACGGTGGGCGGGCGGATCGCCGGCACCCACAGGCCGTGCTGGTCCATCGCGCGCATCGCGGCCAGGGTCGCGTCGTTCTCGCCGATCACCAGCGGCTGCACGGCGGTGCGCGAGTCGATCGGCTGCCAGCGCGTATTGCGCAGGATCTCGCGGGTGCGCTCGATCAGCGCGGCCAGGTGCGCGCGCCTCGCCTCGCCTTCCTCGCCGCCGATCAGCGCGAGGCTGGCCGACACGGCGTGCGCCACCGAGGGCGGCGCGGCGGTGGTGAAGATGTAGCTGCGCGCGCGCTGGATCATCCATTCGATCACGGTCTCGTGCGCGATCACGAAGGCGCCGGCCACGCCGGCGGCCTTGCCGAGCGTGCCGACGTAGATCAGGTGCTCGGAGCGCAGCCCATAGGCGGCCGGCGCGCCGCGCCCTTGCGGGCCGAGCACGCCGAAGCCGTGCGCGTCGTCGATCACCAGCCACGCGCCATGCGCCTCGGCCAGGGCCACCAGCCGCTGCAGCGGGGCGATGGTGCCGTCCATGCTGAACACCGTGTCGGACACGATCAGCTTGGTCTCGGCCGTCGAGGCGGCGAGCTGCGCGGCCAGTGCGTCCATGTCGCCATGCGGATAGACGCTGATCTCGGCGCGCGACAGGCGCGTGCCGTCGATCAGCGAGGCATGGTTCAGCGAGTCGGAGAAGATCTCGGCGCCGCGGCCGGTCAGCGCCGTCAGCGCGGCGAGGTTGGCCATGTAGCCGGTGCTGAAGTAGAGCGCGCGCGGCGCGGCGCAGAAGCCGCCGGAGAAGTCGGCCAGCTCGTCCTCGAGCCGCGCATGCGCGCGCGAATGGCCGCCCAGCAGGTGCGAGCCGCCGCTGCCGGAGCCGTAGCGGCGCGCGCCCTCGGCGAAGGCCTCGACCAGCGCCGGATGCGCGGCCAGGCCCAGGTAGTCGTTGCTGGCGAAGCTGACGATCTCGCGGCCGTCCACCGTCATGCGCGCGCCGCAGGCGCTGTCGGCGGTGCGGCGCACGCGGCGCAGCCCTTGCGCGTCGATCTCGGCCAGGCCGCGTTCGAGCGCGGCAAGCAGGCTCGGCGGGTTCGGCGTGCTCATGCGCGCACCTCCGCGAGCGTGGCGTCGAGCGTGGCGCGCGTTTGCGCGGCCAGCCAGTCGATCTGCCCGTCGTCGAGCACGTAGGGCGGCATCAGGTAGACGCTGCTGCCGATCGGGCGCAGCAGCAGTTCGTGCCTGAGCGCCTGCTCGAAGAAGCGGCGCGAGAAACCGCGCGCCTGCTCGGCCTCGAGCGCGACGTCGAAGGCCAGGATGGTGCCGCGCTGGCGCAGGTGGCGCACCTCGTCGCGCTCGGCGAGCGGCGCGAGCGCCTCGCGCAGGCGCGCCGACTTGCGCGCATTGGCCGCCAGCACGTCGTCGCTGTCGAACAGCTCGAGCGTGGCGAGCGCGGCGCGGCAGGCCAGCGGATTGCCCGTGTAGGAATGCGAATGCAGGAAGCCGCGCGCGGTGTCGTCGTCGTAGAAGGCCTGGTAGATCGCATCGCGCGAGAGCACCAGCGAGAGCGGCAGGTAGCCGCCGCTGATGCCCTTGCTCAGGCACAGGAAGTCGGGCCACACGCCGGCCTGCTCGCAGGCGAAGAAGGTGCCGGTGCGGCCGCAGCCCACCGCGATCTCGTCGGCGATCAGGTGCACCTGGTAGCGGTCGCAAAGCGCGCGCAGCCCGCTCACGTAGGACGCGTCGTGCATCGCCATGCCGGCCGCGCACTGCACCAGCGGCTCGACGATCAGCGCGGCGAGCGCGCCGGCGCGCTCGGCGAACAACTGCTCCACCGCGGCCAGCGCGCGCGCGGCCACCTCGGCCGCGCCCTCGCCGGGCGCGGCCTGGCGCGCGTCGGGCGAGGCCACCACGTGGGCGTGGCGGATCAGCGGGTCGTAGGCGTCCTTGAACAGGGCGACGTCGGTCACGCCGAGCGCGCCGATGGTCTCGCCGTGATAGCCGTTCGCCACGCAGACGAATTCGCGCTTCTCGCCGCGGCCGGCGTTGCGCCAGGCGTGGAAGCTCATCTTCAGGGCGATCTCGACGGCCGAGGCGCCGTCCGAGGCGAAGAAGGCATGGCCGAGCGTGTGCCGCGTGAGCGCGGCGAGGCGCTCGGCCAGTTCGATGGCGGGCTCGTGCGTGCAGCCGGCCAGCATGGCGTGCTCCAGCGTGTCGAGCTGGTCCTTCAGCGCGGCATTGATACGCGGGTTGGCATGGCCGAACAGGTTCACCCACCAGGAGCTGATCGCGTCCAGGTAGCGCGCGCCGTCGCGGTCGTACAGCCAGGGGCCGGCGCCGCGCGCCACCGGCACGAGCGGCATGCGCTCGTGGTGCTTCATCTGCGTACAGGGGTGCCAGACTGCGCGCAGGCTGCGCGCAACCCAGTCGTCGGGTTGTGTGCTCAAAACGGCTCCGGAACGGGACGCGGCGCGGCGGGATTCGGACGAGATTCGGGTGGAACCGCGGCAGCGGCCCCGCGCCGGTCCATCGAGGCGGCGGCCGGCGGGCGATATCCGCCCCGCGACGGCCGTCGACGCGCCTGCGTGCAAAACCAAAACGGGCCAGAGATTAGCGCGATTCCGGGCCTCGCGCAGCATTGGTTACAAACGTGCGGAGCCTTGCTGGGCATGGAGTTGCGCGAGGTTTTGGGGTGCTCGCGACGGTTCGGCCACGATGCCCGGGATAGCGTGCAGATGACGACGGCAAAGTGGCGCCACCCGACGGACGGAAATCGAGGGGAAGCGGCGCGGGAGGTTCGCAACGAAAAAGGGAGGGATCGATGCGGCTGTCGTGCGCGAGGCGCCCCGGAGCACGGGCGATCAGGCGAAGTGTCGCCGAAGGACGTGACGGGGCGAGGTCAGCGCAAGGTGGGCGCGAAGCGGGAACGGTGACGCAGACGGCAAAACGGCGAAACCGGGAAGGTCTCGCCGTGTGTGCAAGGGAGGTCTACGAAGCGTCGCTCAGCGGCTGGCCAGCGCGTGGGTGGCGCCGTCGGCCGGCGCGACCGCCTCGGCCGTGGCCGTGCCTTCGTTGGCATGCCAGACCACGTGGTTGTCGACGGCATAGAGCCGGCAGGCGCCGGTGCCCTGCTTGCGGCAGTTCTCGAGCGCGAGCGCCATCGGGTCGTCGCCGCCCTCGGCCCAGGACCAGGCGCCTTCTGCCGACACCGCGAAGGCGCGGCTCGGATGCTGGTTCAGGAAGTGGCGATAGCCTTCGCGGCCGGCGGCGTCGAGGTAGGGCACCGCGTCGACGGCGTCGATCGAGGCGTAACCCGAGGCGGAAGGCATGTGCGGGCAGGCCACGGCATAGAGCACCGTGGTCGGCATGTGCAGCTCGCTGAGGAAGGCGTTGACCGAGGGCCACCAGATCGGCACGCCGTCGCGGTCGACGATCAGCCGGTGCGCGTCGTCCTTGTAGCTGCCGTAGTCGACGAACAGGGTGCTCGCGCCGTGCGAGACATAGGCCTCGCGCAGCCGCTCGACCAGGGCCGGCGACCAGACCGAATCGTTGTCGCCGTACATCCACAGCGAGGGCACCTGGGTCTTTTCGCCGTAGGTGTCGAAGGCGCCCACCAGGTTCTTCTGCCAGCCGTCGCAGAGATCCTGGCGCAGGCCGCCGGAGAAGTTGATGATGCCCTTCACGCCCTTGGCCGCGACCGTGCCGTAGGCCAGCGAGACCAGCCCGCCGTGCGAGGTGCCGGCCACCACGATGCGGTTGGCGTCCACGTAGGGCTGCTTGGCCATGTAGTCGACCGTGGCGGACACGTCGCGCGCCTGCGCCATGCCGTTGCGTTCGACGTCGCAGCCTTCCTGCACGTAGGTGCCGCCCGAGCCCGCGAAACCCTCGCGGTTCGGCGCCACCACCGCGTAACCGCGGCGCACGAACTCCCGCGCGAAGGCGACCGGCCGGCTGCGCGGCTGGTCGTGCAGGTCGCCGGGGTTCTTGCCGTGGTTGAACACCACCAGCGGGAACGGCCCGGGGCCGTTGGGCTTGAAGACGGTGGCTTCGAGCATCACCGAACCGTCGCGATCGGCGGGGATCCGGATGATCTGCTCGTTCATGTCGGCCGTGATCTGCGGCAGCCCCGGTTCGTTGTAGTCGAACCGTTCGGCGCCGGCCAGCGAGGCCGTGGAGGAAGTCGGGGCGGGCGACGCGATCGCGTCGGGGGAGGCCGCGGCAGCGGACAAGGTGCCGGCCTGGGCGGCCGACAGCAGAGACGCCGCCATCCAAGCTGCTAACACCTTGCGAAACACCATGTCGATTCCCGCGACCCATTTCGTTTGAAACCGGGTCCATCCTAGCCCGACAAATTCGGCTTGTGCAATGCGGGAATAACCCTTCCTCCGCCGCGGTGGCGTTGACTCAGCGTTCGCTTACATTGCCGTCGATATAGCGCCAGATTCCGTGCTCGTCGCGCGAGAAGCGGCTGGTCTCGTGCAGCCGGTGCGCGCGCGAGCCGTCCTTGTAGCGCGCCACGAACTCCACCACGGCGTGGGCGGCGTCCTGCTCGGCGAAGCGCTTGATGTCGAGGCCGAGCCAGCGCGGGCCGTCGCCGGCCTCGAGATCGGCCGGGCAGGTGGCCGGATCCCAGGTGGCGCGCAGGTAGGCCGTCTCGCCGAGCACGTAGGCGGTGTAGCGCGAACGCATCAGTTGCCAGGCGTTCGGCGCCGGCGTGCCGGCATCGATCAGCGGGCCGCAGCAGGCCGCGTAGGCCGGCGCGCGCTCGGGCCGCCGGCCCGGTTGCGCGCCGCCGCAGGGGCACAGTACCGGCCGCCCGGCGGCTGTGGACGAAGTGGGGCGGGAAGCCTCGGTGGAACGTTCGTTCATCGCGCTCACCACTCCAGCTCGGCGCCGTCGTACTGGAAGAAGCGGCCGTTGGCGGCGGCGCGGTCGGCCGCGGCCCTGGCCAGCACGCGGCGCATGCCGGTCACGCTGGTTTCGGCGTCGAGCGCGGCGTCGCCGCCGCCCATGTCGGTGCGCACCCAGCCGGGATGCAGCGACAGGCAGGTGGCCTCGCGCGTCTGCAGCGCGGCCACGCGCACCACGTTGTTGAGGGCGGCCTTGCTGGCGCGATACAGCCAGCCGGTGGTGCCGCTGATGCCGCCGGTGCTGCCCATCCGGCTCGACACGAAGGCCAGCACGCCCTGTGCGTCCTCGACCATCGGCAGCAGGATCGGCAGCAGCTGCATCGGGCCGAGCACGTTGGTGTGCATCACCGCGTCGAAGTCGGCCGCGTCGATGGTCTCCACGCCCTGGGTGCGCGGGCCGTAGACGCCCGACACCACCACCGCCGCGTCGAGCCGCTCGCCTTCGAGCTTCCAGCCGAAGCCGGCGAGTTGGGCGGGATCGGTCACGTCGAGCGCGTGGGCGGTCGCGCCGAGCGCGCGCAGCGCGTCGAGCGAGGCCGCGTCGCGCGCGGTGGCCAGCACGTTCCAGCCGTCGCGCCGGTACTGGCGCACGAATTCCCTGCCGAGGCCGCGCGAGGCGCCGACGATCAGGACGGTTTTCATCGAATCGTTCTCCTTGCTTGAAGCGCGCCGCGCCGTGGGCTCAGACCAGCTCGATCGCCATCGCGGTGGCCTCGCCGCCGCCGATGCAGAGGCTGGCCACGCCGCGCTTGCCGCCGCGCGCGCGCAGCGCGCCGAGCAGGGTGACCAGGATGCGCGCGCCGGAGGCGCCGATCGGGTGGCCCAGCGCGCAGGCGCCGCCGTTGACGTTGACGCGCTCGTGCGGCAGCCCGTGTTCCTTCATGGCGGCCATCGCCACCACCGCGAAGGCCTCGTTGATCTCGAACAGGTCGATGTCGGAAGGCCGCCAGCCGGTGCGCTCGAACAGGCGCTGCAGGGCGCCCACCGGCGCGGTGGCGAAGCGCGCCGGGGCCTGCGCGAAGGTGCTGTGGCCGACCACCCGCGCCAGCGGCGCGGCGCCCAGGCGCTCGGCGGTGGAGGCGCGCATCATCACCAGCGCGGCGGCGCCGTCGGAGATCGACGAGGCATTGGCCGCCGTCACCGTGCCGTTCGGGCCGAACGCGGGCTTCAGCGTGGGGATCTTGTCGGGGTTGGCGCTGAACGGCTGCTCGTCGCGCGCCACCACGGTTTCGCCCTTCCTGCCGGCGATCGTCAAGGGTGCGATTTCCCAGCCGAACGAGCCGTCCTCGTTGGCGCGTTTCGCGCGCGCCAGCGACTCGATGGCATAGGCATCCTGCGCCTCGCGCGTGAAGCCGTATTCGGCCGCGCACTCGTCGGCGAAGCTGCCCATCAGGCGGCCCTTGTCGTAGGCGTCCTCCAGGCCGTCGAGGAACATGTGGTCGAGCACCTGGCCGTGGCCCATGCGCATCCCGCCGCGCGCCTTGGGCAGCAGGTAGGGCGCATTGGTCATGCTCTCCATGCCGCCCGCCACGATCACCTGGGCGGAGCCGGCCAGCAGCATGTCGTGCGCGAACATCGCCGCGCGCATGCCGGAGCCGCACATCTTGTTGACGGTGGTGCAGCCGGTGGCCTGCGGCAGTTGCGCGCCGAGCGCGGCCTGGCGCGCCGGCGCCTGGCCCTGGCCGGCCGGCAGCACGCAGCCCATCACCACCTCGTCGACCTGCTCGGCGGCCAGGCCCGAGCGCGCCAGCGCCGCGGCGATCGCCGCGCTGCCGAGCTGCGGCGCGCCCTGCGTGGCGAAGGCGCCTTGGAAGCTCGCGATGGCCGTGCGGGCCGCCGCGGCGATCACTACCGGATCATGTTCAGCATTGGTCATGTTTCGTCTCCTTGAGTGTTTTCGCGACCTGTTCCGCGACGTCGGCCAGTTGCGCCGCGTCGGCCGCGACCATGTCGTTGTCGTCGCTCGAGCTGGCGCGCCCGGCCGAGAGCGTCTCGACGCAGCGCTGGTGGACGCTGGCGAGTTCGTCGGCGGCCGACACGGCCATGCCGAGGTTGCGCATGCGGCCGTCGTGCACGCCGTAGACCAGGCCGTGCACGGTGAGCGGCTGGCCGCGCGTCCAGGCATCGTTGACGATGGTGGTGCGGCACACGTTGACCACCTGCTCGATCGCGTTCAGCTCGATCAGGCGGCGGTAGCGCGCCTCGCCCACCGGCCACTGGTCGAGCAGCCCGGCGTGCTTGTCGCGCACGTCCTGCACGTGGTGCAGCCAGTTGTCGGCCAGCCCGACGCGGCGGTTGGTGAGCGCGGCGTTCACGCCCGAGCAGCCGTAGTGGCCGACCACCATGATGTGCTTGACCTTCAGGATGTCGACCGCGAACTGCAGCACCGACAGGCAGTTGAGGTCGGTGTGCACCACCACGTTGGCGATGTTGCGGTGGACGAACACCTCGCCCGGCGGCAGGCCGATGATCTGGTTGGCGGGCACGCGCGAATCGGAGCAGCCGATCCACAGGTATTCGGGCGCCTGCTGGTCCTTCAGGCGTTCGAAGAATTGCGGGTCGTCGGCGAGCTTGCGCTTGACCCAGGCGTCGTTGTTCTCGAACAGGTGGGCGAGCGGGTGATCGTTGGTATTCATCGCGAGGTCCGTTTGGTCTGTTGCGTGCTGTTGATCGGTTGAAGTCGTGAAGCCGGGATTCGGTTCGGTCCTGGCGCTCAGGCGGCGCGCTGCGCGTCGGCGGGCCGCGCGTAGCGTTCCGGGTAGCGCGCGCGAAAGCGCAGGGACGGGTCGTACGGGAAAAAGTCGGGCAGCTCGCCGCTCAGCACGCGCGCCTGGCTGTCCTGCCAGAGCGCGGGCTCGAAGAAATCCGGGTGCTGCGCGAGGAAGGCCTCGCGCACGCGCGGATCGCCGAGCAGGAAGGGTCCGTAGGTTTCGGGAAAGATGTCGCGCGGGCCGACCGGGTACCAGGGTTCGTCCGACATTTCATCTTCCTCGTTGCGCGGCGGCGGCACGCGGCGCACCTGGCAGTCGGTCAGGTACTCGATCTCGTCGTAGTCGTAGAACACCACGCGGCCGTGGCGCGTCACGCCGAAATTCTTGTAGAGCATGTCGCCGGGGAAGATGTTGGCCTGGATCAGCTCCTTGACCGCGTTGCCGTATTCCTTCACGCCGTGCGCGATCTCGGCGTCGCTGCCGTGCTGCAGGTACAGGTTCAGCGGCGTCATGCGGCGCTCGATGTACAGATGCCGGATCACCACGCTGTCGCCCTCGTATTCGAGCAGCGAGGGCGCCTCCTTCTCCAGCTCGCGCAGCAGCGTCTCGTCGAGCCGCGCCAGCGGCAGCGCGACGCTCGAGTATTCGAGCGTGTCGGCCATGCGGCCGAGCCGGTCGTGGCGCTTGACCAGCTGGTACTTCTCCATGATGCGTTCGCGCGTGGTGTCCTTGGGCGGCGGGAAGCGGTCCTTGATCGCCTTGAACACATAGGGGAACGAGGGCAGCGTGAACACCAGCATCACCATGCCCTTGATGCCGGGCGCGATCACGAAGCGGTCGCTCGAATGCGAGAGATGGTGCAGCAGGTCGCGATAGAACAGGTTCTTGCCCTGCTTCTGCAGGCCCAGCGAGGTGTAGATCTCGGCCTTCGGCTTGCCCGGCATCAGGGTGCCGAGGAACTCGACATAGGCCGAGGGCACATCCATGTCGACCAGGAAGTAGGAATGCGAGAAGCCGAAGATCACCTGCAGCTGCTCGCGGCGCAGCAGCACCGTGTCGAGCGCGAGCGTGCCGGCGCCGGTATGGCGCAGCGGCACCGCGAAGGGCAGGGTGCGCTCGCCGTTGACGATGCGCCCGACGATCCAGGCGCCCTTGTTGCGGAAGAACAGCGAGGACAGCACGTGGATCTGGAAGTTGAAGGCCTCGTCGAAGGCGCCGAACTCGTCGTCGATCGCCTGCAGCAGGCAGGCCGTGTCGCGCGAGAGATCCTCGAAGGGCACGCCGAGCTGGAAGTTCGTGACGATCCGCTCGAGCGTGGCCGGCAGCCCGTCGCGCGCCGGGTAGTAGGCGCGGTAGGTGGGCTTGGCGGCCGGCGCGGCGTTCTCCAGGTACTCGGTCGAGATCGCCGGGCGCACGAAGATGAAGTCGTTGTGGAAATACGAGCGGTGCAGGATCTTGCAGCACACCGAATTGAAGAAGGTTTCCGCGCACTCGGGCTGCAGGTGCGAAGTCAGGAGCCCGATGTAATGGAGCTTGATCTGCTGCCAGACCTCGTCGTCGAGGCCGGCCGCGTCGTATTCGTCTTCCAGGCAGACCACGCATTCGCGCACGCGATCGTCGTAGGAGGTGATGCGCTCGCGCCCGAGCCGCTGCAGGCCGTGCCAGTCGGCCGCCTCGAACCGCGCCTTCGCCTCGACGGCCGCGTCCCGGAAGGTCCGGTAATGGCGATCGAAATGCTCCAGCATGGCCTGGGCGAGATCGAAGCCGATTTGCGACGACAGCAGTTTGGGGAAGTGGTGCATGGTCCGTCCGGGCTCGTGGCGGGGGCGAGGCGCTATTTTACCGCCGCGCCGCGCCGAAACCGCGCCCTCGCGAGCGGGTTGCCGAGCCTCGCCCGGGGCCGGATCGCCGACGTTCGGCGACATAGGGCGACGAATCGGGCATCTGCCGGCAAGCGGCGCGGTTCGGGCGTGAACGTGGCACGAACTTTTTTCGTGCACCGCGCGGTACCGCGGTGCGTCATGCGGCGCGACGCCCGCCACGGCGCGATGGGGCGCGATCGCGCCCGGCGCGGCGCGCCGACGATGTTGCGGCGCACGCGCTAGAATCGCAGGGCCCCCCACGCCGCGCCAGGCGGCCCATGAAGAACCGACGAGACGCCATGAACGCATTGGAATACCAACTCGACTACCCGTTCGCCGACACCCTGCCCGCCGCGGGCGAGTTCCTGGAGGTCGCGCCGGGCGTGCGCTGGCTGCGCATGCCGCTGCCGTTCTCGCTCGACCACATCAACCTGTGGCTGCTGCGCGACGAGATCGACGGGCAGGCGGGCTGGACCGTGATCGACTGCGGAATTTCGTCGGACGAGATCCGCCGCCACTGGGAGCAGGTGTTCGACACGCACCTCGATGGCCTGCCGGTGCTGCGCGTGCTGGTCACGCATTGCCATCCCGACCACCTCGGCCTGGCCAACTGGATCTGCGAGGGCGGCGAGCGCCGGCGCTGGCAGGTGCGGCTGTGGATGACGCTGGGCGAATTCATGTTCGGCCAGGTGATGGCGGCCGGCAACGGTTCGAACGCGGGCGGTGCCGCCGCGGCCGAGCACTTCGCGCGCCACGGCCTGACCGACCAGGCCAAGCTCGACAAGCTGCGCAACCGCAACAGCTACTACTCGGACCTGGTGCCCGCCGTGCCGGCGCGCTATCGGCGCCTGCGCGAGGGCGACACGGTCACCATCGGCGCGCGCCGCTGGCAGGTGGTGACGGGCTTCGGCCATTCTCCCGAACATTGCGCGCTGCACTGCGCCGACGAGGCGCTGCTGATCTCGGGCGACATGGTGCTGCCGCGCATCTCGACCAATGTCTCGGTGTTCGACCTCGAGCCGGAGGCGAACCCGCTCCAGCTCTATCTCGACTCGCTCGGCCGCTACGAGCCGATGGCCGCCGACACGCTGGTGCTGCCCTCGCACGGCAAGCCGTTCCGCGGCGTGCGCACCCGCATCGGGCAGTTGCGCGAGCATCATGCGGCGCGGCTCGACGAGGTGCGCCAGCTCTGCGCCGAGCGGCCGGCCAGCGCCGCCGACGTGGTGCCGATCATGTTTCGCCGCCGCGAGCTGGACGTGCATCAGCTGACCTTCGCGCTGGGCGAGGCGATCGCGCATCTGCATCTGCTCTGGCACGCGGGGGAATTGCGGCGCGAGGTGGACGAAGCGGGTGTGTTCCGCTTCCGGCCGGCGCGGGGCTGAAGGCAGGCGGCCCGGCGCATCGCACGCGCGGGCCGGGTCGAGACAGCGGGCAAGCGAGGCGGAGGAATCCGTCGCTCGCCCGCGACAGCGGCGGGAAGGCTTACTGCACCGCGACCGTATCGAAGTGCTGGCGCCCGAACGGGCTGACGTGATAACCGCTCACGTTCGGCCGCGTGATCGCCGAGGCGGTCGGGTAGCCGAGCGGGATCCACAGCGCCTGGTCGTGAATGATCTTCTGCGCGGCTTCATAGGCCTTGGTGCGCTTGGCCAGGTCCGGCGTTTCCTTGCCGTCGGCGATCAGCTTGTCGAGCTGCGGATCGCAGTAGCGCGCGAAGTTGATGCCCGACTTCACCGCATTGCAGCTGAACAGCGGCGACAGGTAGTTGTCCGGATCGCCGTTGTCGCCGGCCCAGCCCATGAACAGCATGTCATGCTGGCCGAGCTTGGCCTGCTTGATCAGCTCGCCCCACTCGATCACCTTGACCTCGGCCTTCACGCCGATCTTGGCGAAATCGGCCTGCAGCAGTTCCGCGCCGGCCTTCGGGTTCGGGTTCAGCACGCTGCCCGTCGGGCGCACCCAGATGGTGGTCGAGAAGCCGTTCGGGAAGCCCGCCTGGGCCAGCAACTGCTTGGCCTTGGCCGGATCGTAGGGATAGGCCGAGATCGACTTCGCGTAGCTCCAGGTGTTGGGCGGATACGGGTTCACGGCCGGCGTCGCGGTATTGTCGAACACCACCTTCAGGTAGGTCGCGCGATCGAAGGCGAGGTTCAGCGCCTCGCGCACCTTCGGGTTGTCGAGCGGCTTGTGCTCGGTGTTGAGCGCGACGAAGGCGGTCATGAAGGCCGGCGTCTCGACCACCTTCAGCGCCTTGTCGGCCTTGGCGGCGGCCACGTCCTGCGGCTTGGGCGACAGCGCGATCTGGCATTCGCCGGCCTTGACCTTCTGCGCGCGCACCGAGGCGTCGGGCGTGATCGCATAGATCAGGCGGTCGACCTTGGGCTTGCTGCCCCAGTAGCTCGGGTTCACCTCGTAGCGGATCAGCGCGTCCTTGGTGTAGCTCTTCAGCACGAAGGGGCCGGTGCCGACCGGCTTGGCGTTGAGGTCCTGCTGGCGGCCCGCCTTGAGCAGCTGGTCCGCGTATTCGGCCGAGTAGATCGAGGCGAAGCCCATCGTCAGGATCGGCACGAAGGTCGCGTTCGGTTCGTTCAGTTCGAACTTCACGGTCTGCTCGTCCACCTTCGAGACCGACTTCACCAGCTTCACCAGGCCCATCGACTGCGCGTGCGGGAAGCCGCTCGCGCCGGCCACCTTGTGCCAGGGATTGTCGTTGTCGAGCATGCGGCTGAAGGTGAACACCACGTCGTCGGCGTTCAGGGCGCGCGTCGGCTTGAAGTCCTCGGTGGTCTGGAAGGCCACGTTCGGGCGCAGGTGGAAGGTCACGGTGCGGCCGTCGGCGCTGACGTCCCACTTGTCGGCCAGCGAGGGCACCACCTTCTTGCTCGCCTCGTCGTAGGACACCAGCGTGTTGAAGATCACGTCGGCCGAGGCGTTGGTGGTGACGAGCGAGTTGTACTGCACCACGTCGAAGCCGTCCGGGCTCGCTTCGGTACAGACCGTGAGCGGCTTGGCCAGAGCGATGAGCGGGGCGGCGGCGAGCGGGGCCGCAATCAGCGCGGCGGCGGCGAACGTCGTGAAACGCATGAGATCTCCCACGTGGCAGTGTCTGTTATCGGCGTGCCGGGCGGCGACGGCCATGCAGCTCCCGGGCATCGGTCGACTAGCATACCGTCAAAGCGCGCCCGGCGTGAGCGCGTATCAGAAAGGCGTCGGCCATCGCGGCGCGGCGCCTGCCGGGGCGGAGAAGGGCGCCGCGAAGGCGCCCGGATCGACGTGGCGCCGGCGTCGCCGCGGGCTTGCGAGCTGGGATCGGCCGGGCTTCGGTGATGGAGCCGGCGTCTTCGCGAAGTCGCGCGAGCCGGCAGAGCTTCGGCCCCGGAGCGGGCGTCGTCGCGAAGCCGCGCGTGACCGGCAGGGCTTCCGCCCGGGAGCCGGCGCCGTCGCGAAGTCGCGCGCGAGCCGGCCGGGCCTCAGCCCTCGGCCTTGGGACCCGGCGCGCGCGGCTTGCGCGGCGCCTTCTCGAACAGGCGGTCGTAGAGCCAGCGCGGCGCGACGTGCAGGATCTTCGCGACCAGGCCCATCTGCCAGGGAATCACGCGGAACGCGTCCTGCGCCGCGATGGCGCGCAGCGCGCGCTCGGCGAAGCGCTCCGCGTCCATCAGGAAGGGCATCGGATAGGGATTGTGCTCGGTCATCGGCGTGCGGATGTAGCCGGGCGCGATGGTGACCACGCCGACCCGCGAGGGCCGCAGCTCGACGCGCAGCGCCTCCAGGTACTTGATCGCCGCCGACTTCGAGGCGCTGTAGGCGCCCGAGCCGGGCAGGCCGCGCACGCCGGCCACGCTCGCCACGCCGACCAGGGTGCCGCGCCTCGCGGCCTTCATGGCCGCCACGAAGGGCTCGAAGCTGGCCACCATGCCGTAGTAGTTGACGTCCATGATCTCGCGGAAGGCCGCCAGGTCGCCTTCGCCGGTGATCGCTCCCTTGCTGATGCCGGCATTGGCGATCACCACGTCGGGCCAGCCGTGCGCGGCCACGAAGGCGTCGGCCGCGGCCTGCAGGGCGGCGGCGTCGCGCACGTCGGCGGGATGGATCGAGATGGGAAGATCGGGATGGCGCCGCGCGAATTCGGCGAGGCTCTCGCCGCGGCGGGCCACCAGGCCGAGCGTGGCGCCCTGGCGGGCATAGGCCTCGGCGAGCGCGAGGCCCAGGCCGCTCGAGGCGCCGGTGATGAAGACCTTCGGGGGAGCTGTCATGCCGGCGCCTCGGGCGTGGGGATTACAGCTTCTTGTCCTTGACCTGCTGGACGATCCAGTCGAGCACCGGCGGCGTGCCTGCCTCGCTGCCCGTGTAGGACGGACCCGACTTGTACTTGCCCTGGATCACGATGGTCGGCACGCCCTGGATGTCGTAGGTCTTGGCCAGTTCGCCCGACTGCTTGACCTGCCCCTGCACTGTGAACGAGTTGTAGGTGGCCAGGTACTTCTGCTTGTCGATGCCTTGCGTGGCCAGGAAGTCGGCCTGCGCCTGCGGCGTGAGCAGGTAGTTCTTCTGCTTGTGGATCGCGTTGAACACGGCCGGCGTGTCCTTCTCGGCCACGCCGAGCGCGTTGAGCGTGTAGTACATCGCCGAGTGCGGCAGGAAGTCGTCGCGGAAGGCGACCGGCACGCGCTTGAAGACGATGTTGTCGCCCTGCTTCTTGACCCAGGCCTCGAGCGTCGGCTCGAACTCGTAGCAGTGCGGGCAGCCGTACCAGAAGAACTCGATCACCTCGACCTTGCCGGCCGGCGCCGAGATCGGCTGCGGCGACTTCATCACCTCGTAGTCCTTGCCGGCCACCGGCGCGGCCGAGGCGGACTGCGCCACGATGCCGGCCGCCAGGCTCAGGGACAGGAACAGCGTGCTGAACAGTTTTTTCATGTTGGGATTTCGAACGGTTGCATGGGACCGGATCGGGCCGGCCGGCTTACTGTTTCGTGAAGCGGATCACCGCGGTGTCGACACCGGCATCGGACAGCCGCTGGCGCGCGGAGTTCATGTCGTCGAACTTGTTGAACGGGCCGACGCGCACGCGATAGTACGTGACGCCGCTGACATCGCGCTTGGAGACCTTCGACTCGAAGCCCTGGAAGCCCAGGCGCGCGCGCTGCTGCTCGGCGTCGGCCTCGGTCTTGTAGGCGCCCACCTGCAGGAAGTAGCCGCTGTTGGCGTCGGCCGGGTTCGCGCCGGAAGTCGGCTTGGCCGGGGCGTTGCCCGCCTGGGCCGAGGAGGTCGGCTTGGCGGCCTGCTGGGCCGGCTTCGGCTGCGAGGACGACGAGGAAGGCGTGGCGGCGGTGGCTTGCGGCTTCTTCGCCGGCGGCGTGTTGTCGGCGGGCCTGGGCGCCACGGCGATGCCGTTGTCGTCCGAGGACGGCTGCGGATTGCTGTTCTGCGTGCCGTTCGAACCCGGCACCTCGACGATCTGCGGCTCGGGCAGCAGCGGCGGCTGGGTCTGGTTGGCGGCCTGGCCCGGCGCGGTATTGGGCGGGGCCGGCTGGGCGGCCTGCGGCACCGGCTGGCCCGGCGTCTTGCCCTGCAGCGCGCGGTTCGGATCGAACTGCTGCGGCTGGCTGGCGCCGCTCGCGCCGTTGTCGGCCGGCGGGGCGACCTTCGAGACGAACGGCGAGGGCGCGCGCGTGATGTAGAGCGCGACCACCACGGCGATCGCGAGGCCGACGATCAGGCCCAGCACGATGCCAAGAAAGGTTCCTCCGGCTTGTTTCGACGGTTTCGACGTGCGGCGCGGTTGTGCCATTGCTTGAGTCACCTGCTAAAAGAGTCGTGAAACGGGATTCGTGGCACGGTCGCGCGCGGCGGCGCGACCGTCTGGAGCCCGGCCCGGCGGCTTTACATCTTGCTCGGCGAGGACACGCCGAGCACCGCGAGACCGTTCGCGAGCACCTGGCGCGTCGCGGCCAGCAGCGCGATGCGCGCGGTGCGTTGCGCCTCGTCGTCGACGAGCACGCGCTCCGCATTGTAGAACGAGTGAAACTCGCCCGCGAGGTCGCGCAGGTAGAAGGCCGCCGCGTGCGGCGCGAGTTCGCCGGCCGCGTGCGTGAGCATCTCGGGGTACTCGGCGAGCTTCTGCAGCAGCGAGGCGGCCGGCTTGCTGTCGAGCGGGGAGAGGTCCGCGCCCGGCAGGATCGCCTCGTCGGCGCCGTGGCGCGACTTCCACTCGTTGAGCACCGAGCAGATCCGCGCATGCGCGTACTGCACGTAGTAGACCGGATTCTCGTCGTTCTGCTTGAGCGCGAGATCGATATCGAACACGAATTCCGTGTCGGCCTTGCGAGAAATCAGGAAGAAACGCACCGCGTCGCGCCCGCGCGTGATGATGGCCTCGTCGAGCTGCTCGGGCGAGACCTCCGCGTCCGGCGTGGCGCCGCCCGACCATTCGATCAGGTCGCGCACCGTCACGTAGCTGCCGGCGCGCTTGGAGAGCTTCACCTCCTGGCCGTCGCGCATCACCGTCACCATCTTGTGCAGCACGTAGTCGGGATAGCCCTTCGGGATGCCGATGTGCAGGCCCTGCAGGCCGGCGCGCACGCGCGCGATGGTGCCGTGGTGGTCCGAGCCCTGGATGTTGATGACCTTGGTGAAGCCGCGCTGCCACTTGGCCACGTGGTAGGCGACGTCGGGCACGAAGTAGGTGTAGGTGCCGTCGGTCTTGCGCATCACGCGGTCCTTGTCGTCGCCCTCGTCGGTGGTGCGCAGCCACAGCGCGCCTTCCTGCTCGTAGGTCATGCCAGCGTCGACCAGGGCCTGCACCGTGCTCTCGACGCGGCCTTCCTGGTACAGCGAGGATTCCAGGTAGTACTGGTCGAAGCGCACGCCGAAGGCCTTCAGGTCGATGTCCTGCTCGCGGCGCAGGTAGGCGACCGCGAACTTGCGGATCGCCTCGATGTCCTCGATGTCGCCCTTGCCGGTGACGGGCTCGCCGTCGCTGGCCGAGACCGTGGCGCCGGCCAGGTAGTCGCGCGCGATGTCGGCGATGTACTCGCCGTTGTAGGCGGCCTCGGGCCAGTCGGCGTCACCGGGCTTGAGGCCGCGCGCGCGCGCCTGGGTCGACAGCGCCAGGTTGCCGATCTGCACGCCGGCGTCGTTGTAGTAGAACTCGCGGTGCACCGCGTAGCCCTGGCTGGCCAGCACGTTGGCCAGCACGTCGCCGAGCGCGGCCTGGCGGCCGTGGCCGACGTGCAGCGGGCCGGTCGGGTTGGCCGAGACGAACTCGAGCAGCACGCGGCGCCCGGCCTCGTGCGCGGAGCGGCCGAAGGCCTCGCGCTCGGCGAACACCGCGCCGATCACGGCCTGCTTGGCGGCCGCGGTGAGGCGCAGGTTGATGAAGCCGGGGCCGGCGATCTCGGCGGCCTCGACCAGCCCGGCCGCCGACGGATGGGCCGTCACGGCCGCCACGATCCTCTCGGCCAGCTGGCGCGGGTTGGTGCCGAGCGGCTTGGCCAGCTGCATCGCGACGTTGCAGGCGACGTCGCCGTGGGCGGCCGCCTTGGGGCGCTCCAGGGTGATCGTCGGCGCGACGAAACCGGCCTCGGATTCGCCCTTCAGGGCCTGGACGACCTGCTTCACGCTGTCGGCGAGCAGGGTTTCGAGTATGTGTTTTTGAGCGGGCAGCATGCTGTCGGGAATGGTGGTTGCCGGCAGCCCGGGCGGGCGGCTCCGGCGGCGCGCCGGGGCGCGCGTTTCAGGAATCGCTGAATTTTAACAGGTGCTAAACTGCCGCTCAGACGCAAAGCGTCGGCGCGACCCCAACTCAAGCGCGCCAGCCGGCCCCGGCGCCGGTACGCACAACAAGCTGAAAGGAAATTGCGATCATGATTACGTTCAAGAGCAAGGCGGCACAGGACCTCGACGTGCTGAAGGATTTCGCGGTGTATGTGCTGGGCATCGTCGGCAAGCCGCTGGGCGAGCGCGGTGTCATCACCCACGAGGAGCTGGACGGCGCGATCGCCCGGCTCGAGGCGGTGACCGACCAGGCGCGCCGCGCCAGCGCCGAGCACGGCGGCCACTTCCACGAGGAAGAGGTCGACCACGCCCACCACGAGGTCGCGCCGAGCGTGGCGCAGCGCGTGGCCCCCTTCCTCGGCATGCTGCGCGCGGCCAGGGAACAGAACGCCGACGTCCACTGGGGGTTCTGAGCCCCGGCAGCGGCCTCGCCGCCCAGCAAAAAGCCCGCTTCGAGAAGCGGGCTTTTTTGTGCCTTGGCGGGCGCGGTGAGGCGGGCGCGCGGCCCGTCGATTCGTCAGAGGATTGCAGCCGCCGCAGCAGCCGGCTTCAGAGCAGCGGCGCCAGCGCGCGACGGGCGTCCGCGTCCGACAGCGACATGCGCACCGCGAAATCGGCCACCTGGTCCTCGCCGATCTTGCCGACCGAGAAATAGGTGCTGTCGGGGTGCGCCAGGTAGAAGCCCGAGACGCTCGCGGCCGGCAGCATCGCCAGCGACTCGGTCACGCTCATGCCGATCTCCTCGGCGCGCAGCACGTCGAACATGGCGCGCTTGACGAGGTGGTCCGGGCAGGCCGGGTAACCCGGCGCCGGGCGGATGCCGCGATACTTCTCGGCGATCAGCGCCTCGTTGTCGAGCGTCTCGCCGGCCGCGTAGCCCCACAGTTCGCGCCGCACGCGCGCGTGCATGGCCTCGGCGAAGGCTTCCGCGAAGCGGTCGGCCAGGGCCTTGAGCATGATCGCGCTGTAGTCGTCGTGGTCGGCCTCGAACTGCTTCTCCTTGGCGTCCACGCCCAGGCCCGCGGTGACCGCGAACAGGCCGATGTAGTCGGCCACGCCCGAATCCTTGGGCGCGATGAAGTCGGCCAGCGAGCGGTTCGGCCGCATCACGCCGTCCACCACCGGGCGCTCGCTCTGCTGGCGCAGGTTGCTCCAGCGCATCGCCACCTCGGTGCGCGTGTCGTCGGTGTAGATCTCGATGTCGTCGTCGCCCACGGTGTTGGCGGGCAGCAGCGAGAGCACGCCGTTGGCGCTCAGCCAGCGGCCCTGGATCAGGCGCGAGAGCATCGACTTCGCGTCCGAGAACACGCGCCGCGCCGATTCGCCGACGATCTCGTCGTTGAGGATCGCCGGGTAGGGGCCGGCCAGGTCCCAGGTCTGGAAGAACGGGCCCCAGTCGATGTACTGGGCCAGCTCGGTCAGGTCGTAGTTCTTGAACACGCGGCGGCCGATGAACTTCGGCTTGACCGGCTGGTAGCCGCTCCAGTCGATCGGCGTCTTGTTGGCGCGCGCGGCGGCCAGCGTGACCATCGGCGTCTTCTTCTTGTTGGCGTGCTGGTCGCGGATCCGGTCGTATTCGCTCTTCAGGTCGTCGAGATAGCGCGTGGCGCCCTCGTCCGAGAGCAGGCTGGAGGCCACCGACACCGAACGCGAGGCGTCCGGCACGTAGACCACCGGGCCTTCGTAGTGCGGGGCGATCTTCACCGCGGTGTGCACGCGCGAGGTGGTCGCGCCGCCGATCAGCAGCGGGATCTTCTTGACGCGGAAATAGTCGTCGCGCTGCATTTCCGAGGCGACGTAGGCCATCTCCTCCAGGCTCGGCGTGATCAGGCCGGAAAGGCCGATGATGTCGGCGCCCTCGACCTTCGCCTTGGCGAGGATCTCGTTGCAGGGCACCATCACGCCCATGTTGACGACCTCGAAGTTGTTGCACTGGAGCACCACCGACACGATGTTCTTGCCGATGTCGTGCACGTCGCCCTTGACGGTGGCGATCACGATCTTGCCCTTGGCGCGCACGTCGCCGCCGGCCTCGGCCAGGCGGCGCTTCTCCTCCTCGATGAAGGGGATCAGGTGGGCCACCGCCTGCTTCATCACGCGCGCCGACTTCACCACCTGCGGCAGGAACATCTTGCCCTGGCCGAACAGGTCGCCGACCACGTTCATGCCGTCCATCAGCGGGCCTTCGATCACGTTGATCGGGCGCCCGCCCGCGGCGTCGATCGCCGCGCGCGCTTCCTCGGTGTCCTCGACGATGAAGTTGGTGATGCCGTGCACCAGCGCGTGGGCCAGGCGCTTCTCGACCGGCTGGTTGCGCCATTCGAGGTTCTCTTCCTTCTTGGCCGCGCCGGTCTTGAACTTGTCGGCCACTTCCAGCAGCCGGTCGGTGGAATCCTCGCGGCGGTTCAGGATCACGTCCTCGACGCGCTCGCGCAGCTCGGCGTCCAGGTCGGCATACACGCCGAGCTGGCCGGCGTTGACGATGCCCATGTCCATGCCGGCCTGGATCGCGTGATACAGGAACACGGTGTGGATCGCCTCGCGCACCGGGTCGTTGCCGCGGAACGAGAAGGACACGTTCGACACGCCGCCGCTGATCTTCGCGTGCGGCAGGTTCTGCTTGATCCAGCGGGTCGCCTCGATGAAGTCGACCGCGTAGTTGTTGTGCTCCTCGATGCCGGTGGCCACCGCGAAGATGTTCGGATCGAAGATGATGTCCTCGGGCGGGAAATCGCATTCCTCGACCAGGAACTTGTAGGAGCGGGTGCAGATCTCGGTCTTGCGCTCGAAGGTATCGGCCTGGCCCTTCTCGTCGAAGGCCATCACCACCGCGGCCGCGCCGTAGCGGCGGATCAGCCGCGCGTGATGGCGGAACGGCTCCTCGCCTTCCTTGAGCGAGATCGAGTTGACGATCGCCTTGCCCTGCACGCACTTGAGGCCCGCCTCGATCACTTCCCACTTCGACGAGTCGATCATGATCGGCACGCGCGCGATGTCGGGCTCCGAGGCGATCAGGTTCAGGAAGCGGACCATGGCCGCCTTCGAATCGAGCATCGCCTCGTCCATGTTGATGTCGATCACCTGCGCGCCGTTCTCGACCTGCTGGCGGGCCACGGCCAGCGCCTCGTCGTACTGGCCGTTCAGGATCATTCGCGCGAAGGCCTTCGAGCCGGTCACGTTGGTACGTTCGCCGACGTTGATGAACAGGGTGCCTTCGGTGACGTTGAACGGCTCGAGGCCGGACAGGCGCATGGTGTGATCGGTCATGGCGGGGCGGATGCGTATCGGTTTGGGGGGCGGCGCGACGGATGCGGCGGGCGGCTCGGGGCTCAGGCGGCTTCGCTGTACTGCGAGGGCCAGCGGCGCGGCTTGACCTCGGCCAGCGCGCGGGCGATCTCGGCGATGTGCGCGGGCGTGGTGCCGCAGCAGCCGCCGGCCAGGTTCACCAGGCCGGCCTGGGCGAATTCCTTGAGCAGGCTCGAGGTCACGTCGGGGGTCTCGTCGAAGCCGGTTTCGGCCATCGGGTTCGGCAGGCCGGCGTTCGGGTAGCAGGACACGTAGGTATCGCAGAGCTTGGCCAGCTCGGCGATGTACGGGCGCATCAGCGCCGCGCCGAGCGCGCAGTTCAGGCCGAAGGTGAGCGGCCGGGCGTGGCGCAGCGAGTTCCAGAAGGCCTCGACGGTCTGGCCCGAGAGGATCCGGCCCGAGGCGTCGGTGACGGTGCCCGAGATCATGATCGGCAGGTTCTCGCCGGTGTCCTCGAACAACTGGTCGAGCGCGAACAGCGCGGCCTTGGCGTTGAGCGTGTCGAAGATGGTCTCGACCAGGAACAGGTCGACGCCGCCGTCGAGCAGGGCCTTGGCCTGCTGGTAGTAGGCGTCGCGCAGCTCGTCGTAGGTGACGTTGCGCGCGCCGGGATCGTTCACGTCGGGCGAGATGCTGGCCGTCTTCGGGGTCGGCCCGATCGCGCCGGCCACGAAGCGCGGCTTGTCCGGCGTCGAGTACTTGAGCGCCGATTCGCGCGCCAGACGCGCCGACTCGACGTTCATCTCGACCACCAGGTGCTCCATCTCGTAGTCGGCCTGGGCGATGGTGGTGGCGCCGAAGGTGTTGGTCTCGACGATGTCGGCGCCGGCCGCGAAGTACTGGTCGTGGATCTCGCGGATGGTGGCCGGCTGCGTGATCGACAGCAGCTCGTTGTTGCCCTTGATGTCGCGTCCGAAGTCGGCGAAGCGCTCGCCGCGATAGGCGGCCTCGTCGAACTTGTACTGCTGGATCATGGTGCCCATCGCGCCGTCGAGGATCAGGATCCGGCGCGCCAGCAGCGCGGGCAGGTCGGCGCCGCGCGTGTAGGACGCGGCGGGGGCGGAGCGGGCGGGCAGGGAGGTCGGCATGGCGGACGGACGGCGGATCGGGGAAAACGCCATTGTAGCGGGTGCCGGCATGCCGCGCCGGGCTACCCGGCGCGCGCGCGATTTGTCATTGAAAACCCCCGCACGGCAGGCCGGGCGGGGGTTCGATCAGGAAATGCCGGGGAGGAAGCGGGCCGGCACCGGGCCGGCCTGCCAGCTGTCGCGCACCATCCTGGGGCAGGCGGCGCGCGACGGGCGGATCAGTGCAGGACCACCGGTTGCGTCATCAGGCTGTCGAATTGACCGAGGAATTCGTCCACCTCGTCCAGCGAGGGCTCGTCCTCGATCAGCTGCTTGACGTGCTCGCGGAAACGCTCGGCCAGTTCGCCATCGATGAAGATCTCGCGCTGCGCATTCTTGTCCACGATTTCGTAGCCACCGGAATTCATTGCGTGATGGCCGACCTGCGGGGCGAACTCGACGACGCAGTAGTTGGGGCTGTTGTAGATCATTTGCATGGCGGCACTCCTCTTTGCTGTGGCTGTCAGGCCGAATGCTCCGAAGGTGGGGCGGGCCTGGCCGGTTTCAAGGGGTTGGCGCTGCACGCCCACGTGGATCAGGGCGCATCGGTTAGAGACCGATATCGATGAAACGTTTCCGATTTTCCTCCGGTGCACGGGCAGGGTTGTCAAACATTGTCAACACTGTGACGCAAGTTTACCGGCTTGTGTGCAGCCCCTGGTGACAGCAGGGAAACAGTCGCGAAATCGGTCGAAATTACCGTGCTGGCGAGGCCGCTTGTGGTGCCGATGCGACGGGGCTCGCGGCTTCGGCTGCCGGGGCGGCCGGCATGCCGTCCGACGATACCGGCGCGGAAGCCGCGCCCGCGCCGCTCGCGCCGGCTGCCGGGGCAGCGGTCGAGGCAGGGGCCGGCGCCGACGCGGTGGGCGCGATGCTTGCGTGCGCATCCATCGCGGCCGATTCGTCATACCCGATCCCGCGGCTCGGTGCGCCGCGTCCCTGCCACAGCAATTCGATCTCCGAACCATTCGGCTCGGTCTGCACCAGGCGCACCGGCAGCCAGTCCAGCGAGGGCGCGAGCCAGATGTCGATGCGCCGCGTGTCGCCCTCGCGGCGCGGCAGGCGGCGGAAGTGGCGGGTTTCCAGCGAGCTGGTGGCGGTGCGTATCGTCTCGTCGCCGATCGTGACGATCGGCCATGTCTCGCCGCTGTTGTTGTCGATGATCCGGAATTCGCGCGCGATGCCGGGGCGATAGACGTCGGGCGCGCCGTGCACCAGGCCCGACAACTGCATCAGCAGGCTGAAGCGGTCCTGCATGCCGTCGGTCAGCGGCAGCGAGTTCGGCGTCCTGGTGAACACCACCTGTTTCGTCTGTCGATTGAAGATCGCGATGTCGGCGGGCTTGCGGCCGCGCTGCTCGGTGTAGCGGTCGGGCGCGATGCCGTAGGCGTCGATGCGGCCCAGGCTCTCGTAGACGAAGGGGCCGACGAAGGGCACCGGGATCTCGATCAGCAGGCGGTAGCGATCGCCCTCGGTGGTCCAGTGGATGGTCGCGGTGCCGTTCAGGTTGCCGTTGAAGTAGGCGCCGTAGCGCAGGTCGCCCGAGGGCGGCGCGATGAACTTCACGCCGCTGGCGGCGGCCGAGGCGGGCACGGCCGCGCTGGCCGTCGCGCTCGCGGCGGCGCTGCCCTGGCCCGTGCCGGCCCCGG
>NZ_VWWK01000283.1:0-5805 GCF_011753035.1 Burkholderia sp. Ax-1720
CGAGGCCCGCGTCGAGCCGACCTTCGGCGGCGCGCCGGAAACTCCGGCCGCTCCGGCCGCCCCGGCTGATACGCCGGCCGACCTGCAGGCCGATGAAACGCTTACCGCCGCAGGCGAGGGCGCGGATCACGCAGCCGGCGAGGCCGAGTCCGCCGAAGCCGGCGCCGCGGCGCAGCCTGCAATCGCGGCAAGCGCCGTGCCGATCGACGACGGCGAGCCGGTGCTGCCGGCCGCCACCACGATCTCCTCGGCGCCGCCCACCATCGTCGATCGCCGCATCGACTGCATCGTGCCGATCCGGCTCGGCGCGTCGCTGCCCGGCGAGCGGATCCTGCCGGCCGCGCAGCGCCTGCGCCGCGCCGGCAGCAAGCCGGTGCACATCGAGGGCAAGCCCGAGGACGGCGGCAACTGGGAGCTGTTGCAGAACGGCGTGCGCTACGAGGAACTGCGCGCGGCCGCGCAACTGGCGAATCGCAACGGCCCGCTCAACGAGCTCGAATTCTCCGAATTCGTCTCGGGCGTCGGCCAGTTCGCCGACGCGATCGACGGCGCGCCCGAATTTCCCGACATGCTGGAGACGGTCTCGATGGCGCGCGAGCTCGACGGCTTCGCCGCGCAATGCGACGCGCAGTTGTCGATCAACGTGATGTCGGACGGCGCGCCCTGGTCGGCCAACTACGTGCAGGCGGTGGCCTCGCAGGACGGCCTGCTGCTGTCGCGCGACGGCACGCGCTTCGTCAAGCTCGACGCGAAGCAGAACCCGGTGTTCATGCTGCAGTTCGGCGACACCAACTTCCTGCGCGACGACCTGACCTACAAGGGCGGGAACATGATCACCCTGGTGCTCGACGTGCCGGTGGCCGACGAGGACATCCTGCCCTTCAAGCTGATGTGCGATTACGCGAAGTCGCTGTCCGACCGGATCGGCGCGCGGGTGGTCGACGATTCGCGCCGGCCGCTGCCCGAATCCACCCTGGTGGCGATCGAGCAGCAACTGATGAAGCTCTACGCGAAACTCGAGGAAGCCGGCATCCCGGCCGGCTCGCCCGTCACGCGGCGCCTGTTCAGCCAGTAAGCCGAAGCCGGCCCCCGGGGCGCGGGTTTTCCCGTCCCGGCGGCAGGCGATCCGGTGCTTGCGGGAAGGTGCGCAAGCGCGCGCCGCCTGAGATAATCCTCCCTTGATTGTCACCAGAGCAAGTGCCGCCAGCATGGCCCGATCCCCAGTTGAACCGCCAGCCAGCCAGCCGTCCGAACGGGCGGCCTGGTTGCGCAATGAACTCGAGCGTGCGAATCACGCCTATTACGTGCTCGACCAGCCCGACCTGCCCGACGCCGAATACGACCGGCTGTTCCGCGAGCTGCAGCAAATCGAGGCCGAGCATCCCGACCTGATCACGCCCGATTCGCCGACCCAGCGCGTGGGCGGCGAGGCCGCCACCGGCTTCACGCCGGTGCTGCACGACGCGCCGATGCTGTCGCTGAACAACGGTTTCTCCGACGAGGACATCGCCGCCTTCGACAAGCGCGTGGCCGACGCGCTCGACAAGGCGCCGGCCGACCTGGCCGGCACCGCCACCGATCCGGTCGAATACGCCTGCGAGCTCAAGTTCGACGGCCTGGCGATCTCGCTGCGCTACGAGCATGGCCGCTTCGTGCAGGCCGCCACGCGCGGCGACGGCACCACCGGCGAGGACGTCACCGAGAACGTGCGCACCATCCGCTCGATCCCGCTGACGCTGAAGGGCGAGAACCCGCCGGCCCTGCTCGACGTGCGTGGCGAGGTGCTGATGTACAAGCGCGATTTCGCGCGCCTGAACCAGCGCCAGCGCGAGGCCGAGCAGCGCGAGTTCGCCAATCCGCGCAACGCGGCGGCCGGCAGCCTGCGCCAGCTCGATTCGAAGATCACCGCGCAGCGGCCGCTGTCCTTCTTCGCCTACGGCATCGGCGTGCTCGAGGGCGCGACCATGCCCGACACGCACAGCGGCCTGCTCGACTGGTACGCCGGCTTCGGGCTGCCGGTCAATCGCGAGCGCGCGGTGGTGAAGGGCGCCGAGGGGCTGCTGGCCTTCTTCCACAAGGTCGGCGAGCAGCGCGAGGCGCTGCCCTACGACATCGACGGCGTGGTCTACAAGGTCAACCGGCGCGACGAGCAGGAGCGGCTCGGTTTCGTCTCGCGCGCGCCGCGCTTCGCGCTGGCCCACAAGTTCCCGGCCCAGGAGGCGCTCACCCGGCTGCTGGCGATCGAGGTGCAGGTCGGCCGCACCGGCGCGATCACCCCGGTGGCGCGGCTCGAGCCGGTGTTCGTGGGCGGCGCGACGGTGACCAACGCGACCCTGCACAACGAGGACGAGGTGCGCCGCAAGGACATCCGGATCGGCGACACCGTGATCGTGCGGCGCGCCGGCGACGTGATTCCCGAGGTGGTGTCGGCCCTGCTCGACCGGCGCCCGGCCGACGCGGCCGAATTCGTGATGCCGACCGAATGCCCGGTCTGCGGCTCGCGCATCGAGCGGCTGCCCGAGGAGGCGATCGCGCGCTGCACGGGCGGCCTGTTCTGCCCGGCGCAGCGCAAGCAGGCGCTGTGGCACTTCGCGCAGCGTCGCGCGCTCGACATCGACGGCCTCGGCGAGAAGATCATCGACCAGCTGGTCGAGCAGAACCTGGTGCGCACGCCGGCCGACCTGTTCCACCTCGGTTTCGCGACCCTGGCGGCGCTCGACCGCTTCGCCGACAAGTCCGCGCAGAACCTGCTCGACTCGCTGGAGAAGGCGCGCCACACCACGCTCGGCCGCTTCATCTACGCGCTGGGGATCCGCCACGTCGGCGAATCGACGGCCAAGGACCTGGCCAAGCACTTCGGCTCGCTGCAGCCGATCATGGACGCCACCACCGAGCAACTGCTCGAAGTCAACGACGTCGGCCCGGTGGTGGCCGAGTCGCTGCACCAGTTCTTCGCCGAGGAGCACAATCGCACCGTGATCGCGCAACTGCGCGAGAAGGTCGACTGGCCGGAAGGGCCGCCCGCGCCGCGCGAGCCGCAGGGCGCGCTGGCCGGCAAGACCGTGGTGTTGACGGGTACGCTGCCGACGCTGGGCCGCGACGAGGCGAAGGCGCTGCTCGAGGCGGCCGGCGCCAAGGTGACGGGTTCGGTGTCCAAGAAGACCGATTACGTGGTCGCTGGTGCCGAGGCGGGCAGCAAGCTCGCCAAGGCCGAGGAACTCGGCATCCCCGTGCTCGACGAGGACGGGATGCATCTACTGCTCAAGGGAGAACTGCCATCATGATTCGCGAGATCCTCAGGATGGGCGATCCGCGCCTGCTCGAAGTCGCGAAGCCGGTCGAGGCCTTCGATACGCCGGAACTGCACGAGCTGGTCGCCGACATGTTCGAGACCATGCACCACGCCAACGGCGCGGGGCTGGCCGCGCCGCAGATCGGCGTGGGCCTGCAACTGCTCATTTTCGGTTTCGGCAACAACGCGCGCTACCCGGACGCGCCGCCGGTGCCGGAGACGGTGCTGATCAACCCGAGCGTGGAATACCTGCCGCCGGACATGGAGGAGGGCTGGGAAGGCTGCCTGTCGGTGCCGGGCATGCGCGGCGTGGTGAGTCGCTACAGCAAGGTCCACTACTCGGGCTTCGACCAGTACGGCAAGCGCATCGACCGCATCGCCGAGGGCTTCCATGCGCGCGTGGTCCAGCACGAATACGACCACCTGATCGGCAAGCTCTATCCGATGCGGATCACCGACTTCTCGAAGTTCGGTTTCGCCGAGGTGCTGTTCCCCGGGCTCGATCCGAACGCGGACGACTGAGCGTCGCCAGCACTCGCTGCAATGAAAACGGCGCCGGGAACCCTCGCGGGTTCGCCGGCGCCGTGTCTTTTGCGCGGGCCGCACGTCGGGCCGTTCAGGCGGCCGTTCGTGCTGCCGCGATCAGAAGTTCTCGTCGGGCGACAGGTAGCGCCACTCGCCTTGCGGCAGCGCGCCCAGCATCACGTGGCCCATCCGCACGCGCTTCAGGCCGATCACCTCCAGCCCGACCAGCTCGCACATGCGACGGATCTGCCGCTTCTTGCCTTCGCGCAGCACGAAACGCAACTGCTCGCCGTTCTGCCAGCTCACCATCGCGGGCTTGAGCGGCACGTCGTCGAGTTCCAGGCCGTGGCGCAGCTTGGCCAGCGATTCGGCCGGGAAATGCTGGTCGATGTCGGTCAGGCGCTCGCCGAAGCGCACGCGCACCAGGTATTCCTTGTCGATGTCCGACTGCTCGCCGATCAGCTGCTTGGCGATGCGGCCGTCCTGCGTCAGCACCAGCAGGCCGGTCGAGTCGATGTCGAGACGGCCTGCCGGCGCCAGCGTGCGCAGGTGCTGCGGCGAGAAACGCAGCGCCGAATGATCTCCGCTCCAGTGGTTCTCGCGCGTGATCAGGGTCACGGCCGGCTCGTAGCCGTCCTCGGCCTGGCCCGATACGTAGCCGACCGGCTTGTGCAGCAGGATCGTCACCTGGGCAGCCTGGGCAGCCTGGGCGCGCTGGTCGATCTCGATGTTCTGCTCCGGGCGCACCTTGGTGCCGAGCGTGTCGATCCGCTCGCCGTCGACCAGCACCCAGCCCTTCTCGATCCATTCGTCGGCCTCGCGGCGCGAGCAGAGGCCGAGCTCGGACATCCGCTTCGAGAGACGGACCATGCCGGTTTCGTCGGCGTCGTCGAAGGAGGCAGCGCGCGACTTGACGGGCTGGGCGACCTTCAGGCGCGAGGGGGCGGCGCGTTCGGCGGCGTCGCGCACGGGGCGGGCGCCGGCACGGGCGGGACGATCGCCGCTATCACGGGCAGGGCGGCCTTCGCCGCGGAACGCGCTGCGTTCGCCGTCGCGAGCGGGGCGTGCCGGACGATCGCCATCGCGGGAGAAGCGGGCGCCGTCACGTGATGGGCGCTCGCCATCGCGTGTGGGGCGGCCTTCGCCGCGGAACGTGCTGCGTTCGCCGTCACGAGCGGGGCGCGCAGGGCGATCGCCATCGCGGGAGAAGCGAGCGCCGTCACGCGGCTGGCGTTCACTGTCGCGCGTGGGGCGGCCTTCGCCACGGAACGAACCGCGCTCGCCATCGCGAGCGGGGCGCGCCGGACGATCGCCATCGCGGGAGAAACGCGCGCCGTCACGCGGGGGGCGTTCACCATCGCGCGTGGGGCGGCCTTCGCTGCGGAACGAGCCGCGTTCACCATCACGAGCGGGGCGTGCCGGGCGATCACCGTCGCGGGAGAAACGGGCGCCGTCACGCGGCGGCCGTTCACCATCACGCGCAGGGCGGCCTTCGCCGCGGAACGAGCCACGTTCGCCATCACGAGCGGGGCGCGCCGGGCGATCACCGTCGCGGGAGAAACGCGCGCCGTCACGCGGCGGCCGTTCACCATCACGCGTGGGGCGGCCTTCGCTGCGGAACGAACCGCGCTCGCCATCGCGAGCGGGGCGTGCCGGACGATCCCCGTCGCGGGAGAAGCGAGCGCCGTCACGCGGCGGGCGGTCGCCGCCTTCTCGAGCAGGGCGGCCTTCGCCGCGGAACGAACCGCGCTCGCCATCGCGAGCGGGGCGCGCCGGACGATCGCCATCGCGAGAGAAACGCGCGCCGTCACGCGGGGGACGATCGCCGCCGGTGCGAGCAGGACGGCCTTCGCCGCGGAACGAACCGCGTTCACCATCGCGAGCGGGGCGCGCCGGGCGATCCCCGTCGCGCGAGAAGCGAGCGCCGTCACGCGCCGGGCGATCGCCGCCCTCGCGCGGCGGCCGGCCGAAGCCGCCGCGCTCGCCGT